>JAFDXS010000154.1 GCA_018267795.1 Bacteroidota bacterium
AAGTCAGAGTCAGGACCACTGGTATTACTTGAATACCTGGCTTATGGAATACCATTCGTGGCATATCAAACCGGCGAGATAGCAGATATATTACAGCGGGAAATACCGGAGTGCTTTCTAAAAACATTTGATATGGATAAGTGGGCGGAGAAAATAGAAACGATTCAACATGATAAAGAATTGCCTGTAAAGCTCAAAAATATTTTTGGAAGGCTTTTCAGCAGTAAAGCGTACTTAGAAGAATGTCTGAAAATATATCAAGAGATAAGCTGTTAGTAGTATCTGACAGTGCAGTATATAGAGAAAGCGATGGAACATATTCTGCTTTTGAACCTGTGGTGCGCGAGCTGGAAGCCCTATGCGATATCTTCGATGAGATAATATGGCTTGGCAGCGTTACAAAAACCAGGAAGCTGGCCATGGCGGTACCGCGAAATAAAAAAATTAAAATAGTCCCGCTGCCGGCTACTACACGCTCTACTTCTTTTTTCAATAAACTGTATATACTATTAAATTATCCTGTATTTGTATTCAGGATATTGAAACACATAAGTAAGGCAAAATACATACACTCAAGAGCGCCGTCGCATCCGGCAATGATTGCCATAGCATTTTCTTTGTTTGATCGAAAAAGAAGATACTGGCATAAATATGCAGGAAACTGGGCAGAAGTGAACCCACCACTCGGATACAGGTGGCAACGCAGTATGCTGAAAAAAGCCCATTACAATAACATTAAGGTAACGGTGAATGGCTTATGGGGCGATAAAAATCATGTATATGCATTTGAAAACCCATGCCTGTACGAAAGTGAACGTGTAGCAGCTGCACAAAACGCTGCACTAAAAGATTATTCAGGCGAGCTGACAATGATTTACGTTGGTACTATAGAATATCCACATAAAGGTATTTTGCAAATACTGGATGCAATTGAGATGGGACTGCTGCCTGAGCAAATAAAGACTTTTTATATAGTTGGCAACGGTGTATTGAAAAGTGTGATAGAAGAAAGGATTGCCAAAATAAAAACGCTAAAAATAGAATTGCTCGGACACATGAACCGAGCGCAACTTGATGAATACTACAGAAAAAGCCATATTATTATTTTACCTACAGTTGCATCTGAAGGGTTTCCCAAGGTCATAGCAGAAGGCGCTGCCTATGGCTGCATACCGGCGGTTACAGGTATATCTGCACTCTCACAATATATTAAAGATGAAGAGAACGGCGTTATCATAAAAAGCCAGTTGCCAGAAGATATAAGCAATGCATTGCACAGACTGGTGAAGAACCCGAGAATAAAAGAGATAAGCAATAATGCTGTGGAAATGGGTAAAAAATTTACGTACGAATACTACACAAGACGAATAGATAAAGAGATTTTTTTGGAAGTGGATAGTATTGTGAAATAACTTTGAAGTATGCTAAAAAAGATAGCTGAAGGGAATGTGTATTTTTGGCTTGCGGTGCATGTGGGCCTGGGCGTGATGGCCAGTGTCTTTGCAATGGGTATCACCTTCTGGATATATATATTATTCCTGAGTACCATTGCTCAGTTATTGACAACGCGCAATTTCAATAACAGTATCCATTATTTCCTATGTTACTTCCTGGGTATTGAAGTATTTACCCGTATGCTGAAGCTTACGCCCTATATACCAATGGAAGCAGGTAAATATTTAGCATTGCTTTTTTTACCACTTGGGCTAATATTTAAAGTAAATAATACAGGCAAATTTAAGCCTAATATGATTGGGCTTGCAATAGTACTATTATCTCTGCCCTCTCTCATAATGATAAAAAGAGACTTTTGGCAGAGCCTGATATTTGACTGGGCCGGTATTGCTACTCTTGGTCTGTATGTAATGTATTTCAGCAATTTTATTTTCGATAAAGTAGAATTAAATAAGATGCTGAGGTTAATAATGTATCCTTTGTTGAGTGTAAGTATCTATTTATTTATCAATACACCATCACTTTCTGAGCTGGAATTTACTATTAGTGCAAACTTCGACGCGTCAGGTGGCTTTGGCCCTAACCAGGTTGCATCTATGTTTGGTATGGGTATTTTTTTAGCCACTACTACTTTATTGCTTAACTATAAGCCTTTTAAAGAACGATGGATAGAGGTGGTTTTATTGTTATTGTTTGTCTATAGAGGTGTACTAACCACTACCCGTGGCGGCATATTTTCTGGTATATTAGCTATAGTACCTGTTTTTCTTTTTGGTCGTGTTAGTAAAGCATCGCCATTGAGAAAGGTTACAATGCTCATTATTTGTGGCATAGGCGCTTTTTTGATATTTCGATATATTAACGTAGCATCAGGCGACGCTTTGGCAGAACGGTACGAAGGCGAAACCTGGGAAACAACCGGCGGCTATAAAGAGAAGAATCTTGAGTCAATATCTACGGGACGTACAGATCTTATTTTACAGGAGTTTAATATCTTTTTAGATCATCCCTTTTTTGGCGTTGGCCCTGGCCAGGCGGTAGACTTATGGGACATAGATTTTACAAACGCCTCGCATACCGAGTTCTCCAGGTTAATGGCTGAACATGGCATGTTTGGGGTTATTATTTGCCTTATACTCATAAGCAGTCTTTACCTCGTTTGGGCACGCCGCTTTAAATCTATTAGATATGGGAATGCATATTACCTGAACCTGGCATTCCTTATATTTTCGTTGTCTATGAGTACACATGCGGCCATGAGAACAATGATTACGCCTTTCTTTTTCGGCTTAGCCTACGCTCGTTTTAAAACTATTAATGTTCCGAAACAGGTAAAGCGTAAAGACCCGATTGATGAACTTGCTATCGCTACGGCCTAAATAGCGATCTGATACAATGTGTGGTATTTGCGGTATTTATGATAAAAGGTCTTCGGCGAGCGTAACTGCTGCTGCCGGTAGAAAAGCTTTGGCTACGTTGCTGCATCGTGGACCAGATGATGAAGGAACTTACAGTGGAGATAATATCTTTTTAGGGCATAAGAGGCTAAGTATTATAGATACATCAGCCAATGGCAGGCAGCCTATGACCAGCAACAATGGCCGCTATATAAGTGTATTCAATGGGGAACTATATAATTATCTGCAGTATAGAGATCTATTAATAAACAAAGGGTACCAATTCAAGGGGCACTCGGACAGTGAAGTAATTCCTAATCTTTACCAGGAACTTGGTATAAAATTCCTGGATATGATAAAAGGAATTTTTGCCATAGCAATTTACGATGTTGAGGATAATACACTTTTACTAATCAGGGATCGCCTGGGTGTAAAACCCTTATATTATCATCATAATGATAGCTATTTGTCTTTTGGCAGCGAGCTAAAGGCAATATTGGCTGACGAGCGAATAGAGCGGAAGGTGGACCACCAGGCTATATATGATTATTTAAGTTTTAGCTACATACCTGAACCTGCTACAGGTTTTTTAAATATTTACAGTTTGCTACCAGGGCATTATTTAATGTTTGATGGGGCTAAGACTGAAATTAAATGCTATTACGGTGCTCAGCATGAAACACAAACTCCTTATAAAACACAACAGGAAGCAGAAGCAAAATTGAAAAGCATTTTGGCAGATGCTGTAGAGCGCCAGCTAATGTCTGATGTGCCCATCGGTACTTTTCTCAGTGGTGGCATAGATTCATCTTTAGTAACTGCATTTAGTGTGGCAGCATCAAAAAATCCGATAGAGTCGTTTACCGTAAAATTCCCCGACCAGGCTTTTGATGAATCATATTATGCAAAGCGCATGGCAGAGCATTGCGGTAGCATATACAATGAATTAAATATAGAGCAGCGGGCTATTGATGCAAAGCTGCTTAAAGATGTGCTCGAGCATTTCGACCAGCCTTTTGGCGACTCGTCTGCATTGCCTACACATCTTATATCAAATATGATACGGGAAAAAATCACCGTAGCCTTATCAGGTGACGGTGGTGACGAATTTTTCTCAGGGTATGAGGTGTCCTGGCGATATCCGTTTATTCTTAAGTTGAAGAAGGTCCCATTGGTTATTCGCAGGATTATAATTGCAATGCTTACGCCATTGAAGTTTGCTTCAGCTACGCGTTATCGCCAATATAAAAAGTTACTCAGGCTCACGTTTTTAGAGGAGCATATAATACTACAAAATGCTTTTTCATACCTTACTGAGGAAGAAAAGCATGAGCTTTATAAAAATGATCTGCCAGCTGTAGCTGATTTAAAAGCTACTCATAGATTGTTCAAGGAAATACATACGAAGGATGCGCCTGGTGCCACAGTACAGCAGTTTTATACGCGATACAGCTTGCCCGGAGATATGCTGAAGAAAGTTGACATGATGAGTATGAAGGCAAGCATAGAAGTACGTGTGCCCTTATTGTACGAAGATGTAGTAGCGTGTTCTTATAAAATTCCTGAGCAATGGAAATACAAATTTGGCAAGGGTAAGTTAGTGCTGAGGAATATATTGGCAACAATGGCTCCTGATGAGGTAGTAAATAAAAAGAAATGGGGTTTCAGCATTCCTTTGGATAAATCCCTATCTGCAGATGGTATGGCATTTATTAAAGAGACATTATGCGCTTCAGATGCCTTACTCTATAAGTTTATTAAAAAAGAAATTGTACAGCGCTGGCTCGATATGTTTTTGTCGGGCAATAACAGCATGCTTACCATAAGCCGTTCGGGCCTATACCAACGCATATATATGTTGTTGTCGCTGGAGTTGTGGTTACAGAAATATAAGCCGGCTATTAGTTAGATGGAGGGCAAGAAAATAAAAATACTGCTGCTTGCAGATATGCTGGCTAATACCAGGCAATGGGTAGATGGCCTGGAGCGATATGGCAATGCGGAGGTAACAGTATTAGAGTTGAGGAACCGTAACAAACTAAAAAGAATAGCCGAGTGGATAAATATTCTTTTTACCATACGGAAGAAGGTAAGAAGTTGTCAACCAGATATCGTTATTGGCTATCGCCTTACCAGCTATGGATTTTTAGCCGCCTGGAGTGGTTTTAAGCCATGCGTACTTGCATCGCAAGGCATTACAGACGTATGGCCCGAGCACCACTGGACAACACCACTGAAGGCAGCACTGGCACGCTATGCAATAAAACGCGCCGATATGATACACGCATGGGGTGCACATATGGCGGTGAGCATTTTTGAGTTGGGAGCTGAAGAAGCACAGATGTTTATAATGCCGCGTGGAATAGATACAGAGATATTTTCAATGCCGGAGGGGAAAGAAAACCATACAAATGGACGTACATTTACCATGTGTGTTACAAGAGGGCTTTACCCCGAGTATAATCATATAGTGATCCTAAAAGCCGTAAAAAGGCTTGCTGATGAAGGGTTTGGTATTCAACTCACCATAGCAGGCACAGGCGCAGAACAGGAAAATATTCAGAATTTTATTACCGCTAACGCTCTTGAGAAAATTGTATGCCTTACTGGCTATATCCCTAACAAGGAATTGCCCTCATTGCTGCAGCAGTCGGATATTTATCTTTCCATGCCTTCTACAGAGGGCGTATCAGCATCATTACTAGAGGCTATGTCTTGTGGCTGTTTCCCTATTGTATCAGATATTGTAGCTAATCGGGTATTGGTAAAAACTGGGGAGAATGGTTACCTGGCAGCACTTGATGATGTAAACGACTTATGCAGTAAAATAAAAGCAATCATCAATAACCCTGACCTGTTTAGAAATGCTGTATTGGAAAACAGGGATTATGTGATGCGCAATGCAAGCCTAAAGACAAATATGCCATTATTTGTAGGAAAATATAAGGAGCTCATTATTGCTAAAAGTAAATCGGTTAATCATTTTGCCGTGTAGTTTATACAGGTACTTTTCTATCTACCTATCGTTTATTTAAATTTTTAACATGGCTGCAAAGAAGCTTTTAGTTGTCGGTTTGTTTCTAAGAAGCAAGGGGGTTGTTCCTGCCCAGGGTATGGAACTGGCTAACCTTTTAAAGAAGAATGGCTATGAAGTTATTACTGTATCACATATAAAAAACAGGATAGGCAGGTTACTGCACACCCTGTACTTTATTATTAAGAACAGGAACAAATTTGATACGGCCTTAGTGCAGGTATATTCCGGGCTTAGTTTTTATTGGCAGCTTATCTCCGGCATACTTATCAAGTCAATGAATAAAAAGCTTGTGCTTACTATTCACGGGGGTGGTGTGCCTGCGGCTATGAAAAAGAATACCAGGGCGCACATGGCCCTTTTCAATAAAGCAGACCTTATTACCTGCCCTTCTAATTTTATTGTATCTACGCTAAAGGATTATGGCGTATCGTCTCTTTTGGTTGAAAATGTAATAAGGCTTGATAAATTTTCTTTCCATCCTAAAGAAAGCATCAGGCCATCTATTTTTTGGATGCGCGCTCTAAGTCCGATTTATAACCCGGAAATGGCTGTAGAAGTAATTCGACAATTGAAGTATGAATA
>JAFDXS010000155.1 GCA_018267795.1 Bacteroidota bacterium
TACGGCTATCACGATAAGAGCGGGAGATATCATATTCATCAGAGAAGCCATTGCCGCCATGTATCTGCACTCCTTCATCCACCACATAATCCAGCGCTTCAGAGCCTATCACCTTCAGTATAGCGCATTCTATGGCATACTCTTCGGCAGCCCCCAGCACGCTTTCATTTTCATGCTTGCCTGCAGCACGCAGTGCGTTTTCCTTATCGTCTATCCACTTGGCAGTCCGGTACAGCGAGCTTTCAGAGGCAAAAACCCTTATCGCCATTTCTGCCAGCTTATGCTGTATGGCGCCAAACTGTGCAATTGGTGTTTTAAACTGCTCGCGGGTAGCAGCATATCTTATGGTGGTATTCAGTGCTCTCTTAGCACCGCCCAGCGCAGCCGCGCACAGCTTCAGGCGGCCAATGTTCAGGATGTTGAAGGCTATGATGTGCCCTTTGCCTATTTCACCCAGCAGGTTCTCCTTGGGCACCGCGCAGTTCTCAAAGAAAAGCTGCCTTGTGCTGGAGCCTTTGATACCCATTTTATGCTCTTCTTCACCAAAGCTTAAGCCCGGTGTGTTGCGCTCAACTATAAAGGCAGAGAACTTATCTCCATCCACCTTTGCAAATACGGTGAACACATCGGCAAAGCCCGCATTAGTGATCCATATCTTCTGGCCGTTTATCACATACTGGCTTCCGTCAGCACTTAGTGTAGCCGTAGTGCGTGCCCCCAGTGCATCAGAGCCTGATCCTGGTTCCGTAAGGGCATAAGCGCCCTTCATTTCGCCGGTAGCCAGCTTGGTAATGTATTTTTGCTTTTGCTCTTCTGTGCCAAAGTAGAGTATAGGTAGCGAACCAATACCGTTATGCGCAGCCATAGCTACGGCAAAGGAGTGGCCACCACCAAGACATTCATTGATCAGCGTGGCCGTTACAAAGTCTTTGCCCAGCCCGTTGTATTGTTCAGGAAATGAGGCCCCCAGCAATCCCAGTGCGCCGGCCTTGTCCAGCAGCGACTGCATTAGCCCCGGTTCCTGTGCATCTATAGCTACCAGGTGTGGAAGTACCTCTTTTTCAAGAAACTCCATGCACATCTGTTCTATCATTCTTTGTTCTTCGTTAAAGTCTTCCGGGGTAAAAGTATTGGCAGGTTCAGAAGGTTGTATCAGAAAGCCGCCACCTTGTATTGCTGCGAGTGTTTGTGTTTCCATATCGAAAAAATCCTTTTACTAAAGCTAAAGAGAAAATGAGTTTGACATTGTTAAATTACTAAGAAAAAAGCGCAGCTAAATTCATAATTTTAGAATAGGGTATAGAGCGTAACAATTGTATGGCAGCATCGGGATTTATAACACTGGAGCAGGGCGCATTGCATTATCTGAAGATGGGTAGCGGTAGCCGGCTGCTCATTGCTTTTCATGGCTATGGTAACGAGGCTGCTATTTTCACCCCTTTTATAAAGTACCTGGAGAATGACTTTACCATATACAGCATAGATCTGCCGCATCATGGCAAGAGCAAATGGAAAAAGAGCCTTCCCCTTGAGGTAAGCGACCTAACAAACCTGGTAAAGCAATTGAGAAAAGAAACAGGAGTAAAAAAGGTATCCCTGATGGGCTATAGCATGGGCGGCAGGGTATGCCTCACCATCATAGAGCACATGCCCAGCCTCATTGATAAGGTGCTGCTCATGGCCCCTGATGGACTTGTATTTAGCCCGCTGTATTACTTTGCGACAGAGAACTTCATAGGGAAAAGGATATTTAAACATTTCCTTACAAAGCCAGAACGGTACATGCGCTTTATTGATAAAATGAGAGAGAAAAAGTGGCTTGATGAATCCCGATACAAATTCGCCACTTGGTACCTGCAATCAGAAAAGGATCGGGATTTCCTGCTGCGCGTCTGGCCCGGACTAAGAAAAATAGTACCCAATTTGAAGAAATTAAAGATGCTTATTAACGAATGCGCCATACCCATGCATATATTTATGGGCGCTTATGACAGGGTGATACCTGTTGCAAATGCAGAGCGCTTTAAAAAAGGCTTAAAAAGCGTACATGTGCACGTAATGGAGAAAGGGCATCGTACATTTGATGCTGAAACAATACCATATATGGCTAAGTGCCTTTTATAACAAGAGATGCCAGCGCTAATAATAGTTTCCATTTTACTGACGCTTAGCTACATAGTCCTTATGGTACTGTACCGTATAGGCTGGCAACGACAGCCTGATGTTGCATTGCCTGACAGTTATGAGCCTGCTACAAGCGTCGCGGTTATTATACCTGCAAGGAACGAGGCCGGAAATATTGAGCAATGCATCAATGCTATACTTGCACAAGACTATCCCAAAGATCTTCTGGAAATAATAGTTATCGACGACCATTCTACCGATAACACGTATGAGATTGTAAATGGCTATGGGAGTGCGGTAAGGTGTCTAAAGCTTGCATCCTATATACAGGAAGGCGAAACACTCACCGCATTTAAGAAAAAGGCACTTAGTATCGGTATTGCTCACAGCAAGGACAACCTTATAGTTACTACAGACGCCGACTGCATTGCAAAGCCCGGATGGCTCAGGAACATAGCCGCTATATATGAAAGAGAGCAGCCTGTTATGATAGTAGCGCCGGTAGATTTCACTTCGAATGGTAGCTTATTGCAAACCTTTCAATCCATAGACTTCATGAGTATGCAGGGCATTACCGCTGCTGCGTATAACATGAAGCTGGGCAATATGAGTAACGGCGCCAATCTTGCTTTTAGTAGGCAGGCATTCGATGCGGTGGATGGCTACAAGGGCATCGATCACCTTGCCTCCGGCGACGATTACCTGCTCATGATGAAGCTGCAGCAGGCGTTCCCCGGAAGAATTAGTTATCTAAAGTCAAAGGATGCTATAGTAAGCACAAGCCCCCAGGAAAGCTGGAACGGCTTTATCCAGCAGCGTATAAGATGGGCATCAAAATCAGGTAAATACAAGGATGATAAGTTGACAACCATATTGATCTTAGTTTATTTATTCAACTTTCTGTTTTTAGCTTTAGTTATAGCTGCTTTTTTTAAGGCTGTTCTATGGGCTGTTGTTATGGCTGCATTGGCGTTGAAGATAGTAGCGGAGCTTTATTTCCTGGCACCTGTGGCGAGGTTTTTTAAAAAGGAAATGCAATTGAAATACTTTGTACTGCTTCAGCCATTGCACATTGCATACATCATAGTTGCAGGCTTTTTAGGCTTTGCAGGTGTTTATAAATGGAAAGGCAGGATAAGTAAATAAACTAGGCAGAAAACAATACTTTTGTACAACGTAAAAAGACTATTATGCGCAAAGCGATCTTCATTTCTATAGTCATTATTTTACTTGCAGTTACGGGATACACTTACTGGTTTTATTATAATCCTTACAGTGATGGATATAGAGAAGGGGTGCTTCAAAAGTTTTCAAGAAGGGGAAATATTTTTAAAACGTATGAAGGTGAATTAGTGCAACTAGGTTTTGGGCAACGCAATACGGGTGTACTTAATTCCAACTACTTTTACTTTAGCGTTACCGATAGAACCATAGCCGATTCACTGCAGCAATGTATGGGGAAAGCAGTGAGGTTACATTACATACAATACCGCAGAAGCCTTCCCTGGCGTGGTGATAACTACAATGGCAAAAACTCTGACAATGGCCAGTATATGGTTGATCAGATATCAAACGTAACTAACACCAACGCTTATTAAGCTAATAGCAGAAATACAGCGGGAGCTTTGCCTAATACAGGTATATCCTTTTTCCAATCCGCTACAGTTTTGGTTTTAATATAAGCATCCGGCGCGGAAATGTTTTTAGCAATGCATAGCCTTGTGCTATCCTGGCAATGCTTCAGCAGGTCTGCAATAAGTGCATCATTTCGATAAGGTGTTTCTATAAATAGCTGTGTCTGATTTTCCTTTCGTGACAATACTTCCAGTGCCTTAATCGTCTGGCTGCGTTCAGGATCTTTTACTGGCAGGTAGCCATTGAAACAAAATTTTTGCCCGTTAAGCCCCGATGCCATGAGTGCGAGGATCAGGGAATTGGGACCTGTTAAGGGCACCACGCTTGCGTCAATACTGTGGGCTACTTTAGCCAACTCAGCCCCGGGGTCTGCTATGCCCGGGCAGCCTGCTTCGCTTAGTACTCCCACTTTATGCCCTTCTTTTAGCCATCTCTTTAGCAGCGATATATCTGCACCTTCATGCTTGTCTATTTCTGAAAAACTTAGGTTATCTATTATTATCGAGGGGTGCAGGGACTTGAGAAAGCGTCTTGCTGTACGCAGATTTTCTACGAAATAGTGCTGTATTTGCAGTGTGTGGGTACTTATCTCTTCCGGCAGGGTGTATAGCGCTGCATCAGCTATAGGAATAGGAATGAGATATAGTGAGCCTGTGGTTTGCATGAGGGAATAAAAATACTGTTTGTTATGAAATAGAAAGCATCCGTATCTTCATAGTTATGATATTGCCGGAATCGTTTTATAGTCGAAAAGACGTGGTAAAGATAGCTCAGGAATTATTGGGTAAAGTACTGGTTACAGAATTTAATGGTGTGCATACTGCCGGGATGATAACCGAAACAGAGGCCTATGCAGGTGCTGCAGATAAGGCATCTCACGCATTTGGCAACAGGCGTACGCGACGTACTGAGGTGATGTACGGTCATGGTGGGATAGCGTATGTGTACTTGTGCTATGGTATTCATCATTTGTTTAATGTAGTAACTAATTTGCAGGATGTACCTCATGCTATATTGATACGCGCAGTAGAGCCATTGGAAGGCATAGAAACTATGCTGGAGCGCAGGGGGAAAGATATATTACGGCCATCACTTACTGCGGGGCCAGGAGCTATGAGCATGGCTCTTGGTATACACAGCAGCCATACAGGGTTATCTTTACAAGGGCCGGAGATTTTCATAGAGGATAGGGGGATTAAGGTTAATAAAAAAAATATAGTGGCGGCAACCAGAGTAGGGGTAGCTTATGCCCAGGACGATGCCTATTTGCCGTATAGATTTTATATAAAAGATAATAAGTACGTAAGTAAAGGGAAAGGCTTATAAAATGAGAAACCGGTCATTATGACCGGTTTCTTTGTATTGAATATGTTTACCAGAATTAGAACTTAGGACAAGCGAAGTTGTATGTAGGTGAAGATTCGCGGTGGTTGATGCAACCGTTGTAGATGAAAGTGATTTCATAAGCACCTGCACCATTTGTAGCCGGAGTAAAGTTAGATACGTTCACGTCGTAGCTAAGGCCGAACTGCATTTTAGAATACTGGAAGCCAACATAAGGAGAAACAGCATCCTGATAACGATACCAGCCACCCAGATAAAGAATAGTGTTCTTCTGGAATTCTGCATCGTGACCTGGGTTAAGTACGAAACCAACCGCAGCGCCCAGCATTACTTCTGAAGCAGAAGCCTGTGTCTGGTACAAACCGCTTGCATATAATACGATATCTTCATTCAGGTCGAACGAACCGCCTAAGTAAGCAGTTTCGCGAGAGTGAATCTGAGAATTACCGTTTAGAAAAGTTTCAACAGGCTGAGTGAGGTGGTAATAAGAAATACCAGCATAAGCAGTAGCATGTTCTGATATGTGACCAGAGTACATAGCGCCGATATTGAAATCGGTGTAAGTAAGCTGTGCGTTACCAAATACTTCATTTGTATTGAAATCAGGTTGACCAGAGAAAGGATTGTACTGATCTTCAAATTTCAATTTGTTGAAATCGAGTGTTTTTTCAACCAGGAAGCCTTGAGCGCCAAAAGAGATAGTATTCTGGCGATCTTTACCGAAAGCATGGTGATATGCTAACGAAAGACCAACTGTAGTATTCTGTAAACCACCGAGACCAGATTTATCGTATACGCCGAGTATACCGATACCGAGGGCGTCACCTTCGCGTAGTTTATTTTTCAGGGTAGCCATATCGAAAGACACGGTACCTGTAACGTAAGGATTGTTTGAAACACTAGACCACTGAGAGCGATAGTTAGCAGCAACGCGCAAATCGCATTGAGTAAGGCCAGTGAGCGCCGGATTTAAAGTGAGCGGTGATGTGAAATATTGAGTAAAGTGTACGTCCTGGGCCATCAACGAACTCGTGAACATCATTGCAGCACCTACCCCTAGTAATATTTTCTTCATCTGGAAACGTTTATTAAATGTTTAAGAAATTTTCTGAAAGCAAAATAAGTCAAATATTATTACTATGCAAGACATGGTGAAATAATATTTTAGTTGGGTCAGGATTGCAATTTATTTCCAAAGGCAAGATCGCCGGCATCGCCCAGCCCGGGCACTATGAAGCCCCTGGCTGTCAACTCGTCATCGACAGCGGCGGCCCAAATATGGGCGTCC
>JAFDXS010000156.1 GCA_018267795.1 Bacteroidota bacterium
GAGATGTATATACTGCTACCTCATGCCCTTTATCTGCCATACGTGTAGAAAAATGCTCGGCAAATTGCTCAAAGCCGCCGTATTGATTTGGTATGCCCCTGGTGCCAATAATGCCGATCTTCATTGTCCTGCTCGTTTTAATACTTTCAATAAGTTCATTAACCAGCTATAGCTGTGTCTTTATATAGTGCCTGTTGATATGCCTGGTAGGTATGCAATGCCGCCTGCTGCCAGTTATACTGTTGTTTTACTTTGTCATAGAGTACTGTGTTTACCGGAGCTATTGCTGCCTCTTCCACTGCATGGTAGATAGAAGAAGGTTTGTCAGGTTCGCAATACCATGCGTTGTCTTTATAGTATTCTGTAGTATCGCCCCTGTCTGTTATCACTATGTTGCAGCCGGCATACGCAGCTTCCAGGCTGCTAAGGCCGCAGGTCTCATTCCAGCTTGGCAATACATGTACTTTAGCCCGCTGATAATACTCTATAAGCTTGGCCTGCGGGACAAACCCTTCAAAGCTTATATTACTCGCTGCACTATTCACACATTCTCTATAATACCGTTTGTGGTTAGGCGCAGGATTGCCAATTATTTTTAATTGAAATCTCGTGTTGTTTAGCGCTTTGATGAGATTTAGCTGGTTCTTATTACCTTCTATTCTTGCTGCGCAAATCACCAGGTTGTTGTCTCGTTGCACTTTGGTATTAATGTTAAAGATGTCAAGATCTATACCATTGTATATAACTTTATGTGGCGTGGCAATGCCATAGTAGTTTGCAAAGCGATTATACTCGTTTTGGGAATTGGGCAATAAGAGCTCGGCATTTTGTGCAATCTGCTTCACTGCATTTCTATGTCCTTTTAATATGTATTGTGTGCTATGTATGGGCTGCCCGTTTTTAATCCACCTTGCCCACGCTTTCAGGTACTCCAGTTTATCGGTAGAAAGGTTTTTTGTCACCAGCGCAGTAATTCCATTCCGATGCAAATGCTCATAATCTGTAAAATCTACAAATATGGTAGAGAGTACATACGGTTTACCGCTTTTCAGTAAGTGGGGTAAAATATCTGCGGGGCGAATGATATTGAACACATGCAGCAGGTCGTAGTTACTATAGTCTATCTTGTCGTTGCCCAGGTGAATGTCCACCTGCACGCCTAGCTTTCGCAGGTATTTGGCTGTAGATACTATCTGTACCGTATCTCCGCCAAAGACGCTGTATAAATTAGCCCGTGTAAGAAATAGAATTTTCATTTTGTTGCTATGGCAGGGTTTAGCGGTTTATTATTTAATTGTGGAAATGCATTTGAGAATGCAAGTATCCAGATAATGTATTCGGTAACATTGGTTATATAGCTGCCGGTAAACTGGTAAATGAACACAAATGCAAAAAGCCAGAAGCTGATAGGATTATTGAAAACCTTTGTTTTAAAGAACAGAAATAACTCAAGGGTTATTCGGAATGCAAGTCCTACATACCCAAAGAAAAGTATCGTCTCTGCACTTGCATTGGGGATTCGGACTGCCTGAGGGGCACTACTATAAAAGTAATATTGTAAGATAGTGTTTCTTCCTAATATATTCAATTGCCCCGGCCCTATGCCCCAGAGATAACTTTTTTGGGCAATTATCTTATTGGCAAGAATAAAAGCTTCAAAAGTCCGGCCCTTTGCTGATGTGTCTTTGCCTTGCCATACATATTGCAGGCGAAGGAATAAAGGATTATCAGGAAAGAAAAAGTAGGCTGCCAGCAATGCGGCGAATATAACGAACAGTGCTATCCCAATGTATTGTTTCCCTCTTTTCGAAAGTGAAATTCTTTTATAGAAAATTATGAGCAGTAATACAAAACTTATAATTAAGGCAGCCAACACACCCAGTGAAAAGGATAGCAGCAGTGGAATAGTCACCATAGATAGTGTAGTCCAGGGTTGCCTGGGTTTTAAAAAAATTGCTACAGTATAAAAGTATATGGCTATAGGCGCCAGCCATAAACTGTAATGAGATGCCTCTGATGTAAACAGTTTGAGGCGTGGAACAACTATGCCATTGGAGATAGGCACCATATACCATACCAGCGGCTTTAAAGAAGGAATGAATAATAAAAGAATACTGGCAAGTACTAAAAGAAAATTGAGGATAACTATAGTCTTAAATATTGCATCCAGGTTTATGCTCTTTTCCTCAAGGGCAAACTTCCAGGCAAAGCCAAAAATCAAGACCGAAATGATAACAAGCAGAGAATTGATATAATGCGAAGCATTAACCCCCTGTATCAAATGTATAATGACAAAAGGCAATAATGATAGCGTAGCAATGATACATTCATATAACCTGCCTTTGTTGTGCAAATAATAGATCCAGGCGGGTGTAAGCAATAGCGTCAGGGTAAGCCCTTCTGCAGGCAGCAGGGAATTAAGAAAAAATATTAAGAGACTAAGTGTCAATACCCAGCCCTGTTTTATATGTATAGCCTGTGAGATCATAGGCTTTTTGGTTTTAGCTTGATAATAGTTTTTAACAGGATTAGTCAATTCCTTAGTAAGCTACTTGCTTAATAATTCGAGAGAAAATAAAAGGGTATGAAACGGTATTTTATATGCTTCAAACATTAAATTACAATAATTAAAGAGTAGTACATTGGACTTGACTTTGTTATATAGTTTTGTGCCTGTATATACATAACGTTATTCAATAATGTAAGTGTGCAACGCTTATATTTCACAGGCTATTAATTATTTGTTATAGAAAAAGATACTTATCGGGCTGACTAATAATTAAAAAATATAATATTAATTAGTCTAAACCCTATTTTTATGTTAAATTCGCGTTAGACGATAATCATCGTTTTGTAAAATATTTAGTGACTCTATTAATTAATAATGATGAATAAATCTTTAAATACTATTCGCTCAATAGTATTGCTCCTTATTATTTTATTTACAGGGGTAAAGGTAAATGCCTCCCACTTGTATGGAGGCGACCTGTATTATAAATGGATAAGCGGTAACACCTATCAAATTACCCTGGCATGTTATGGCGACTGCAGTGGTGGCGCTTTTCCTAGTTTTCATACCTCTATAGCGGAAATAGAGGTGTATAGAGGTGCTACATTAGATACTACACTGGAGCTACCCTGCCTTGATACTGCGGGCACAGAAGTAACTCCTGTCTGTAATAAGGAAAAAAATAATACAGCATGTAATGGTGGCACTTTGCCAGGCATAAAGAAATTCGTTTTCCAGGGAAATGTAACGCTGAAAGGCGTTGCGGATGATTGGGTTTTTGTTTTCAATGGCAATCTCACCAGCTCTTCTGCAGGCCGAAGCGGTTCTATTACCAACTTATCTTCAGCAGGTACAATGGTGCTGTTAGATACCTTGAACAACCTGGACAGTGCAAACTCTTCTGCGGAGTTTACAACCATACCAACTCCTTTCTTTTGTATAAACGAATTAGCTAATTATAACCCTGGTGCTGTAGATCCCGATGGAGATAGCCTTACATTTAAGCTCGTGCCTGGCATTACCGGCGTATTTGGTGGAACTGTTAGTTATGTAACCTACGCAGCAGGCTATGATTATGCCAAATATCCTATAGCTGTTAAGGCTCCTGCTGCGTCAAACTTTGTTTTAGATAGTACTACCGGCCAGTTGACATTTACTCCCAATACTATACAGCGCTCCCTGGTAGTGGAGCAGGTAAATAAATACAATAAAGATGGCATATTGGTTGGTACCAGCATGAGAGAAATGACTGTAGTTGTAATAAGCTGTACCACTAAACCGCCAACGGGTGTGATCACCAATAATGACGGCGGTAAGATCACCACTGATTATGACTATACAGTTTGTCAATCCCAGGGTGTATTTAATTTTCACATAGATCCTACAAGCCCTGATGGTACTAATGTCACGGCTACAGCTACAGGTTTACCCCCAGGTGCCAAGTATGTGGTAACAGGTAATGGTACTAAATCACCATCAGGTGTGTTTACATGGGATGCCAGTAAAGCAGCTCCTGGATTGTATAAGTTTTTCGTTACGTTTCAAAATGATGCCTGTCCTTTGTCCAGCAGGCAAACGTTGGTGTACACTTTGTACATAATGCCATCGCCGGTTATGTCCTTTAAACAAATATCCCTGGCTGACTGTAACCATAAGGGAGCCTTCCAGGTGAGCTCTTCAGAAGAGCCATGGACAGCACAAATATGGGCTGATGGCAGAATAATAGATTCTACTTCAAACCTCACATTATACGATACACTTATCGATAGCCTGGCCCCACTTACTGCCGGACATGGCAAGTATACGGTGGCCGTAGTTAACCGAAAAGGCTGTGCGGTTGATACCAGCTTTGGCGTTGCGAAAATACCGGACATAGGCGATAGTGCAATTATCACAAGGCCTAGTTGCTATGGCCTTAAGAATGGTGCAATCAACCTGATAGGATTAGGCGGAGCTAAACCACTAACTTATCATTTAGACGGTCATCCGGATAAATTGAATGGGCGGTATGATAGCCTGGCTACGGGGGTATATAAAATTACTATAACCGATTCGGTGAATTGCGCAATAACGGTGCCTGTTGTAGTTACCCAGCCAGATAGCCTACACCTGGCGATAGTTACTGCACCTAATGAATGTACAGGCACTGATGATAATGGACGGGCAACAGTATCACCATTTGGCGGTACACCACCTTATACCTATTTCTGGGATATATCGCAACCGAAAACAACGGCAGAAATAAGCAGTATGCCTAATGGTACCTATAGGATATATGTGAAAGATGCAAAAGGTTGTGCTGATTCCAGCATAGCGGTAATAGGCTATGACAATTGCTGCACGCCATTTGTGCCGAGCGCATTCTCTCCTAATAACGATGGCAAAAATGATAAATTCAGAATAAGGTATAGAGGCGATATGAAGCTGATAAATCTGTCAATCTACAACAGGTACGGGCAGCGTGTGTATTTCAGCATTTATCCTGACGAAGGATGGGATGGAACATTTAATGGGGTGCCACAGGAAATGGGTACATATATCTACTTCATAAAAGCTATCTGCGGAAGTAAAGGCGATAATGTAATTGAGCTGAAAGGTGACTTAACCCTGGTAAGATAAACTTCACAAATATTAACAAAGAGGGCCTGCAAACATGCTTGCAGGCCCTCTCTTTATGTTTGGTTATTATAGCTGCGAGGGAACATTCACCGCATCAGCCTACTCAATTCCTTTTGTTTAGATGATGGTTTTGCTGGTTGATTACTGCTCTTGATATCAGTGTACCGCTTTTTCATTTTCAGGAATCTCTTTTCAAGAAATTGATAGGAGAGATAAGAGAATGTAATGGTAAGACACAGTGTAAGCACGTAGACAATAAGCATTGCCGCTGCATTGGGAATGCTCTCCAGCCAACCTGATATAAACTTACTTAGCAGGAAGATAAACAGCATGTGATAGGCATACATACCATATGATATTTTGCCAATGAACCGTAAAGATTTGTTTTCGAGCTTAATGATTGTGTGCTGATTGGTGCTTACATTCATTATGAGGACGAGGAATATAAGACTATAGATTTCATGGTCAAGGATAGAGAATACATGAAATGAACGGATAGAAACAGAGCCTATAAATAATGCCCAGCAAACTATTTGCATAAGCTTGCTGTAGATAATATTTAGGAGCCGGTGGTTAGACAGTACCAGGTATGCGCCTAAGCCGCCAATGGCCATGCAGTCTAAACGGGTAATGTAAAAAACATGATAAACGCTGCTAAAAGGTGAATACTGCAAAGCTACCTTCAATAGTAGATAAATGCCGATAAACAGTAGCAATGCTTTAGGTATGTTCTTTGCTTTGTTCATGAGCAGCGGCCAGAAGGCATAAAACTGCTCTTCCACACCTACAGACCATAATGGGGTAAGGGCCGCAAAAGTACCACCTAAGGCAAAAGGCACATTGGGGATAAAAAATATGTAGTAGAGTATATGTGGCAGGTTGCTTCTGTCTTCCGGCAATATGCCGCCTATGCTTACCAGGCAGCCCACTATTAAAACAATTAAAAAGTAAACCGGCCATATCCTCAGAATGCGGCGCATGTAAAACTTTTTAAACTCAATAGTGTTAAACCTGTTTTTCTCCAGTATTAAAAGGTAGGTAATAAGAAAGCCGCTGAGTACAAAGAATAAAGTAACAGCATACTGCGCCATGTCCTTAGCTCTAAAGCCAGATTCATGTTTATTGAATAAGTAAGAAAACTCATCGACATGAGAAGTGATAACAATAAGGGCAGCTATGGC
>JAFDXS010000157.1 GCA_018267795.1 Bacteroidota bacterium
ATCTATCTTTCTGAAAGCAATATCGCCTACCGCCAATGCCATAAGATAAGCAGGTACGGGATTCTCCATCCTGAAATGATAGATATTACTATCATTTACCTGCTGGGGATTTTCTGCGCTCATTAATGCTAACATTCCTTTAGGTGCTTCAACCCTGGCATTATAGGTAAAACGAATGCCGGGCCCATCCGGACAAGGTATCCAGGAGCGTGCATGTATGGATTCAGACTGTGTGTATAGGAACGGATGTTTTTTATCAAGCGTTTGCTGCGGATCCAGCCACTGTAGTGCTTCTGCATTTTTGCCTGTACGATAATGTATAGCAACTAAATTGCTGCCAGAGAGTATAGGTATATGTAAAGCACTGCCTAAATATTTGATAGCTGAATCCAGCTTAAAAGTGGTCTTCTGACCATTTACAAACACGCTGTCAATTGATAGATCATATGTATCCAGCCTTAGCTCATGCTGTTTATTGCTATCACCTATCGTCCATGTAGCACAACCACTTATTTGTTTCTTTTCGAAGCTTACTTTTATATCCAGATCGAGATGTGTTATTGCAACACTGTCTGCATTAGACAATGTATGGACATCTTTCTCTACAGTATCTCTCACAACTGATGTAGTATTGTTATTGACAGTCACAGTTTTATTATTACAGGCAGCAAGTATTACACTTAGTAATATTGCCAATGCAGAATATTTTACCATTTGCTTTATATGTATCTTAATCAAGGCTATATATCTTCTTTCTTTAAATCTTCCCAACTCGTATTAGAATAGCTATCCCATACCAGCCATAGAAGTATAACTGATAATGCAAGGAACAGCAACTTCAGCCACCAAATATGGATGGCAAAATAATGGCCTACGCCAAGCATGCCGGGTATAATGAGTGTAATAAAGGCCTTAAGGATCTTAGTGCCGGAAGAGTTCATCTGCTCCATCATAGAGAAAGGAAATGCCTTGTAACTAAAACGTATAATAATAGCAATGAATAAGGTAACGTTGGTCATGGCTAGTATAATATCCAGTATTCTGCCAGCACCCCATACAGAAAGAACGAAGATGGAAATAATAGAAAAATAAGGAATAAAATATTTTGCCCATACTGCTTTAAAAGCGCCATCCATTACTTTACCTGGTTTTTCAACAGGAGATGCATAATATATCCATGCGGCCTTATACTGATCTGAAGTGGTGACAAAATTTATTGCCTGAGCCATTACAAATGCGCTCATATACAGCAATACAATAAAAGTGTTTCGCTCATGTAAGTTTTGCCACATATCTCTTAATGGCTCTTTGTTAAGCGTAAGTAAATAAACAAAATAAACGGGCACATAAGCAAATGTGGGATACACTCGCATTTTAAACGTACGGCTGCGAGAAGTCTGCAGCCAGGCCATCATAAAGCCGGCCTGACCGGCATCACTGCGGCTGAATATACGCGCAAGCTTTAAGTAGAAATTGGATTTCTTGCCAGACTTTGCCTGTACATTTCCTTCACCGGATTCGAAAGCATCTACAGCACCGATACGAAGGGCAAACTGCGGAGAAAGATATTTTATAGTTATCCAAAGACATACTAACGGCACCACTACTGCCAAAAGACTAAGCATGTGAGTACCAGCCAATATAGGCGCTGGGCCTAACCATGAATAACACGCTGCCAGCCAATAAGAAGGAAAATAACGTACCCAACCAAAAGTATGCAAATCCATATGCTGCAAAATAGAGCTTTGCAATACCCGCGGCATAAAGTAACTCATGGCAAAAATGATAACCGAGAATCCTATCTGAAAGGCATTTATAATTTCCTTAAAACGCTGTGGACTGGCAAACCTGAGTAATAGCAGATAGAAACCATTTACTATAAACAGTACCATAAATATCATCAGCAACAATGGCACCGGGAATAAAAGTGCGTATTGCCAACCCATGATAATACCAACAAGAATCCAACCCGGCAAGCACATTGGCAGCACTATACGCAACAGATAAATGAATACATGCAGTAAACGGGATAATAACAAAGTACTATCATTTACAGGTCGATGCAGCAAAGTGAATTTATCTCTGGGATCAAACAGCACATTCGAGAAATCTGTGATGAGCATGAATGTGAGAATGAAAGTAAATGTGGTGTAGTATGCCCAAAAAGCGAATACATTATCCTTAAATGCGGCCAAGGGTATTAGATACAGGCAGCCCATGACAGCCGAAATGAACACACTGAAAAATGAACCTGCTTTACGTTCCTTTTTCTGCGCTTGCTGACGACCGAAGCTTAGCGGCTTACGGTCATCCATTTTGAGCCTTACTGTGAGTATAGCACGAAGCTGCTCAATATCTGCTCCCATACCATGCCATAGGCCTGATGGCAGCATCACTAATTTTAAAAATAGCTTATTCATAGTGGTGCTTATTGGGATATGGTTTTATCATTAATAGCCGAAGCGAAATCATCAGCTTTTTGCATCTGGTCGCCGCTTGACGTTAATCTTGAGAATATCTGCTCAAGCGTATCAGATTCATCTTTCTTCAGCTCTCCAATAGTAGCATTTGCTACTATCTCCCCTTTATTTATTAATACGATGCGATCAGACACTTTTTCCACAACGTCCATAACGTGTGAGCAGTAAACAATGGTTTTGCCTTCCTGTTTCATTACCTGCAACAGTTCTTTCACCATTATTACTGCATTCACATCAAGACCGGAAAGCGGCTCATCAAATATTACAATTGAAGGATTATGCAACAGACCGGATGTTAGCAGGATCTTTTGCTTCATGCCTTTTGAAAAGCTATCCATGCGCTGATCAAGATTGGCCAGAAGCCCAAAAGAATCCAGCATTCGTTTGCTGCGTTCCTCAATAACGTTTTCAGACAAATGATACAGTTTGCCAACGAAGGTGAGATACTCGCGAGGCGTTAACAGATCGTATAGTTCTGCAAGCTCAGGAACGTAACCAATCATTTTTTTGATTTCCATCACGTCTTTACGCAAATCCTTTCCTGCTATAGTTACTTCACCATAAAAATCCTGAATAATGCCGGTGAGAATTTTTACGGTAGTTGATTTACCGGCTCCATTGGGGCCAATATAGCCAATTACCTGGCCAGGATATATGTCCAGGTTAATATCGTTTAATACTGTTTTGCCGGCATATTGCTTGCCCAGATGTTTTATCGTGATGATCGGTTCCATACTTGTAAAGTTAAAATTCCTTCAATGCAAAGTATTGAAGGAATGATGAAAATAAAATAACCCCACATGGGTTATTATAATGCTATGCTTTTAACAATTTGAAGGCATGTGTCCATTGGTTATGCAGGAAACCCGGTATGCACCAGAGCATAGCTAAAGGCTCTATAGCACGGGCTGCTGTTACCTTGCCCATATCTTCAACCTCCCAGCCAAACATCTTTAACACATCGCCTACCTCTGTCTTAGCCTGGTCGTTATCGCCACAAATGAACATGCTTGGCTTGCCTTCTTTGAAATCAGGGTTTACCATGCGTGCATTACCCACACTACAAAAAGCCTTAACAAAATTCACGTCAGGAAAACGCTCCTGCAGTCTTTCCATAAGAGATTCTTCCAGCGTAGTGAAAAATCTAAGTACGCCATTCTCCGGTGGCAGCTCATCTATGGGAACGGTAGTGTCTATAACGGTTTTGAAATTCAGGTTTTGCGGACCAGCCTGTTCTATAGCCTCTTCGGCTGCAGTGCCTTTTACAGTTAAAACCAGAAGATTGCTGAATTTTGCGGCGTCGGCAAATGAACCAACACTCGCATGTGCGCCTCCATTCTCTTTCCAGTCGCTTAGCTTGCTTACATCGTGGGAACTAAGCATTACTTCATAACCATGTTTTATAAAGCCATTCCCCAAGGTTTGTGCTACTATACCGGAACCTATAATGCCAACTTTTTTCATAGTCAGTTGATATTTGTAGAGGGAAAATTAGGCGGTTTTTTTGAACTACAAAAAGAAAATGCCTAATCTTCGTAACCCCTTTATTTTGATACAATTATGCTTTTCGTTTGGGTAAAATTACCGGCCTTTAATGTGCAATAATATATGCCCGCTGCAAAATTGCTACCCGATAACGCACATCTTTTTTCGCCTGCATCCATAGTTTCAGTAGCTACGGTACGTACCAGCCTGCCCATGGCATCGTAAATATTGATGCTAACATCCGTTCTTTCCTTCAGGTTGAACTGGATAGTAGCCTGGGTGCTGAACGGATTGGGATAGGTGATGAAATTGAAATCTGAACCTATGGCTACTGAAGGCACGCTTACATCACTGATATTGGTGATATGCGATGAATAAATGCCTCCTGAATGTGTGGCTATTACTACCAGGCCATCTGTGGGGCGATAGTCTATCATATCTACCACCGATGCGCCAATATTAGCAGCTCCCTGCTGTGTCCATACAGTAGAGGTACCTGCGAGCTGGGTAGTTGCGAATAAGCCTACACTTGTACCTACCAGGTAAACAGTACCCCCTGTAACAGGTATAATGCTTGCCCAACGGCACGAAGGCCCATCGGCTGCAGCTGCAGTGCCAGATTCCAGGTTACCACCTACTTTAGCCCATGATGTTCCTCCATTAGATGAATAGAATAAACTATAAACACCGTAGTTAGAGAATACAACCATGACGTTATCTGCATTATCAGGGTCAATGGCTATACAACTAACATTAGCCCCTGAAGGGAAAGGTGCCCCACTAGTGGTAGAAGTGATATCAGTAGCTGCGGGGGTGCCTGTATTAGCATTGTCTATTCTATACACTCTTTTGCCTGATGTACCAAAATAAACCCTGTTAGCAGGTGTTTTAGATACTGCAATAGCAGTAATGGTGGCACCTGTAGTAAGTGTATCGGGGAACATAGTCCAATTGGTAGAAATAGAATCCCAGTTACCTGCATAAGGAATACCTGCGAGATTATTATTTCTCCATAATGCAGTACCCGCAGGCAGATACATAATATTGTTGTTATTAGGATCGATGATATAAGGATTGCTGAACTGGTAACTATGACCACCAATAGGATCTATACGGGCAAAACTGTCAACATTACCCGCAGCATCCAGCTTAGCGCGCATCATTTTACCATTCTGAATGCTGAAGTAATAAGCAGCCCCATTATCTGCAATAGCGCAAAAGGAGCCATCGCCTCCGCGTGGTGTAACCCATGGGCTTGTGAGCGTGCTGGAATTGGTGTACCAGCTTCCATTATCCTGCGCACCACCTATGATGATGTCGTTGGTTGCAGCATGATCTATAGCACAGGTGTAGAACATGGTGGTGATGTAGCCATTGTTCAATGATGTCCATGAAACAGAAGATGCTGTATTGTCATTTGTTTTGAAAATACCACCGTCATTTGATGAAATCATTTTGTCAGGATTGCTGGGCAGGAATGCAAGCTCGTGCTGATCAGGATGATGATTAGCATAGCTATTGACAACCGGCAATGTAGCTCCCTGTACATAGCCACCAATGAACGTGGTATGCGTATTATCAGCAAAGCCTGAAGTGGAACGATAAAGATTGGTACCGCCAATAAATACAGTATTAGTGTCATTAGGCTTTACCTTAATAACAAGATCGTAAGAGCCTTGCGATGTGAACTTATCGAACAGGCCACCTGATGAAGGCAAATTAGAAGATCTGTCTTGCCAGCTACCACCTGCTCCCGTACCATCCCCAGATATATAGGTATAACGCCATAGGCTATTCCACTCTACCGCACCGAGGTAGTTAGTATCCGGCTGGCCAGCGCCAGGCGTATTGCCTAAGAAATATACCTGTGTTTCATCAGAAGGGCTGATACCAATTTTTATACGGTTATAATTTGCCGGGAAGCCTGCCGGAGTGATATTCTTAAACGTAACACCATCCGCAGACCTGTAGAGTCCTTTTTGTCCGCCATCGCTGCTTAAGGTAGCATACACTACACCAGTTTTAGTAATAGCAACATCTGTAAAATAAGATGCAGCACTTGTGCCCAGTTCTCTTGTCCAAGTAGTGCCGCCGTCAGCGCTTCTATATATACCACCATAAGCAGCTGCGTACACTACATCTTGCGTAGCATTGGATGCGTCTGTTACAATATTCCAGATGAGATCACCCCAGGTATCCAGTGCAGTAAGGCTCGTACCCGCTGTGGCTGATAGTACTGTCCAGGTAAGGCCGCCATCGGTAGATTTATAAATACCATTGCCCAGGTAGTAAGCACCTGTAGCAGATGCAGAAGCACCAAAGGCCTCGCCTGTACCATAGTACC
>JAFDXS010000158.1 GCA_018267795.1 Bacteroidota bacterium
ACACTGTTTCCAAGCCTAGGATATGCCCTGAAATAATTTTTCAGGTAATGCGTCAACGGTACACCGCCGTTATAATCGGTAATTATTGTCTGTATATGTTGGCGGATGTAACGCATGGTTCTATTGTGCAAATAAACAAAAAGCCACTCTAAAGTGGCTTTTGATATTTTGAGGAACTATCGTTTTACAGTTCCAGTAAAGTTTTTACAGGATCCTGTCCGAAAAGTAACAGTTCGGGGTTTTCAAGCAATTCTTTCACTCTTACCAGGAAGCTTACTGACTCACGGCCATCAATAATACGGTGGTCGTAACTAAGCGCCAGGTACATCATAGGCCTTACTTCTACTTTGCCATTTATAGCCATTGGGCGTTCTTGTATTTTGTGCATGCCTAGTATAGCAGACTGCGGTATATTGATAATAGGTGTTGACATTAATGATCCGAAAACACCACCATTTGTTATGGTAAAGGTGCCACCAGTCATTTCTTCTATTGTCAGTTTGTTTTCGCGTGCTTTCTTTGCCAGCTCACCTACTTTAGCTTCCACTTCTGCCATGCTCAGGCTTTCTGCATTGCGTATTACAGGTACTACCAGCCCTTTAGGTGCAGATACGGCAATAGATATATCGCAGTAGTGGTGATATACCAGCTCTTCACCATCTATATATGCATTTACGGCAGGCCATTCCTGCAGGGCTATACAACAAGCCTTTGTAAAGAATGACATAAAGCCAAGGTTCACGCCATGAGATTCTTTAAAGGTATCCTTATACTGCTTGCGTATGTCCATTATGCGGGTCATATCCACTTCATTAAAAGTGGTAAGCATTGCAGTGCTATTTTTAGCTTCTACGAGACGACGGGAAACCGTTCTGCGCAGGTTGCTCATCTTTTCGCGTTTCTCATCACGGGTAAAGGCTTCATTGCCGCCTTTCCTGCCGGGGTGAGATAATGCTTCCAGCACATCCTGCTTCATGATACGGCCTAAGCTGCCACTGCCTTTTACTTCAGTAGGCTTCACTTGTTTTTCAGCCATTATAGCTTGTGCTACAGGGGTGGCTTTTACATCGCTTTGCGCAGCCACAGCGGGTTTCGCTTCTGTTTTAGTTTCAGTTTTTGCAGGTGCTGCTTTTTCTTCCTTTTTAGGGGCTTCAGGGGCAGGTGTCGCAGCAGATGCAGGTTTTGCTGCAGTTTCATCTATTTGGCATACTACATCACCTATAGCAAGGGTATCACCTTCTTTTGCAATCAGGTGTAATATACCAGCCTGTTCTGCGTTTAGTTCGAAAGTTGCTTTTTCAGATTCCAGTTCACACAATACCTCGTCACGATTTACATAATCTCCTTCTTTTTTCAGCCAGTTTGCTAAACTTACTTCGCTAATTGATTCGCCTACAGTCGGAACTTTAATATCTATCATGGAAAGACCACATTTAAATGGTGTGCTAAATTAGCAAACCCATGTGGATTATTCAAAAATACCCTATTCTTCTACTGCTGTGGCGGATACCGGCCCCTCATGTTGTATAAAAGCAAATGGTAATAAGAAGCTAACATCTTCTATCATTATTGTTCTGCCGTCAGGGCTGCACATGTATATAGATATAGGGCTGTTTTGGGCTATTTGTGTCTCCAGCAAGGCTTGCCGGCAGGCGCCACATGGGGCTATAGGCTTTTCGTTACTTACTTTACCTGCATAGGTAATTGCTATCGATTTTATCTTTTCGCGCTCATTATGGTTATTCAAGGCATATAAAACGGCCCTTTCAGCACATACGCCTTCCGGGTTTATGGCATTTACCTGGCTGGAGGCCGTTATTACATTTTCATTTTCAGTTAGCAATGCCGCGCCTACCGTCAGCCTGGGCCTGCTAGGGTCAGTATTAGCGGCTGCGGTTTCTGCAGCACTTACTAATTCCTGTATTTGTTCCGGCAACTGACTTTTAAGCGATTGCAGATATGGGAAATGAAATTGTTCCATAATGCTTTTTTGCATTTAATATGCAATCACCTTGCCAGCAAAAATCTAAATTCTTAATTAATCCACCCATTCACACACAAATACGTTTGTGTCATGCCCGCCGCCATTATTCCTGTTGCTGCTAAAAATAAAATGTTTCCCATCCGGTGAAAACATAGGGAAGGCGTCGAAACTGCCATCATGAGATATGCGTTCCAGCCCTGTTCCGTCCAGATTTATGAGGTATAGATTAAAAGGGAATCCTCTTTCATATTCATAATCACTAGCAAATACAATTCGCTTGCCGTCAGGCGTAAAGGCAGGTGCCCAGTTCGCTTTGCCCAGTTGCGTTACCTGGTGTGCGTTTGTGCCATCAGCATTAGCAATAAACAGTTCCATATGTGTCGGCATTACCAATCCCTGAGCTAGCAGATCTTTGTATTCTTTTATTTCGGCGTCTGTTTTAGGGCGGGAAGCACGCCATACTATTTTCTTACCATCAGGCGAAAAGCAGGCGCCACCGTCATAGCCCGGTGTATTGGTTATTTGCTTTACGTTCTTACCGTCAATATCCATAGTATAGATATCAATATCTCCATTACGCATAGAGGTGAAGACAATTTTATCACCCTTAGGCGATATAGTGGCCTCGGCATCGTAGCCTGGTGTTTTGGTTAGCTGTTTTACTCTTTTGCCTTTCAGGTCGGCTACATAAATATCATAGCTGTCATATACAGGCCAAACGTATTTTTTTATCACATTTCTATCCGGCACTGGCGGGCAGGTGTCGGCAGCCCCATGAGTAGATGCATAAAGGAAATGCTTGTGGTCAGGCATCAGGTAGGCGCAGGTAGTGCGGCCTTTCCCGGTGCTCACCATTTTGTAGTTGAATTTTTCTCCCGGTTCCCTGGTTATGGTGCCATAAAAAATCTGGTCACACATTAAGCCCTCCTTAGGGTTGGTGCGTTGGAAGGTGATATGTTCATTATCAAATCCAAAATATGCCTCTGCGTTATCGCCGCCAAAGGTTAGCTGGCGCAGGTTTTTAAAATGTTTTTCATCAGGATAAGCTAATTTTTCCTGCGCATGCACTCTTAATACAAGTACTAAGACTGAGAAAGCAATCGCAAGGCTATTTTTTAATTTCATGATCATTATTTAATATAATGAAAGATACAAAATGCAATATTTCGTGGTAATGGCTTAAAAAATTATTAAAAAAAATAGATAGGTTAATAAACCATGTTCCATTCAGTGTCGTATATCATCCCCGCGGCTTTCAGCAGATATTTAGTTGCCTAAAAGCTTGTTATATTTTATTAGGTATGATATAGATTATTAGGTAGTGGAAAAATATTTACTATATTAGCCAATAAATTAAATAATTATTTGTTTAATGTTTTTTGTATAATTTATTGTTTAAATTAAACAATGAATATGGAAGATTGAGTGTTTTTAACAACGAATCAAGTAAAGAGTATGAAAAAACAAGCCCTTGTACGCGTAGCGTTAGCAGATGATAACATAATAATGAGAAAAGGACTCGTCTCTTTAATGTCATCAGTAGGCAACTACAAAGCGGAGATCGAAGCAGATAACGGCAAAGACCTTATCAAAAAACTGGAGCAGGCGAAAGTCTTGCCGGACTTATGCATAATGGAGATTACCATGCAGCACATCAATGGCTACCAGGCATTGAAAATAATTAAAGAAAGGTGGCCATCTGTAAAGGTGCTTATATTCACTGCTATCAACAATGAATATAGCGTTAATAAATTGTTGCAGGATGGTGCAAGCGGTTACCTGCTGAAAACCTGTAGCCCCAAGGAGTTTGAAAAAGCTGTGGCCAGCATAGCTGAAACGGGTTATTACTACTCGCGTACAGTAACCAAGAAGTTGGTAAAGGCTATAAAGAGCAAAGAAATAGTGCCTGCAAAAATTACAGAGAAGGAAAAGAGATTCCTTGCTTATTGCTGCACCGACCTTACTTACGAAGATATTGCCGGCCGCTGCAAGCTAAGCCGCAGAACAATAGAAAGTACAAGAGATCGCCTGTTTGTAAAGCTTAGCATTGAAAGCCGTGTAGGCCTTGCCAAATTTGCTATGCAAACAGGAATAGTAGAAGTGTAGTTATTGCTACACTTCTGCTATTTATTAGCTCTTTGTTCAAATTCGCTAAGGGTGAAAGTTTCTTTCATGCGCACGCCTTTATCTGTATCCTGCAGGGTACAGCATTCTATCTTAGGGTCGTGCTCAAAGAATAATGTATAGTTATTTGCTGCGGCTTCATTCAGTAGCCTGCGTTTTTCATTCAGTGTATCCAGCGGACGCATATCATAGGCCATTATCCACGGCATTGGTATATGTGCCACGCTTGGCAATAGATCCGCACAGTACAGCAGGGTATGGCCGTTATAGTTTATTTGTGGCAGCATCATAAAGTCTGTATGTCCATTTACATAGCGGATGCGTATATCGTCTATCCATTCAGTATTATCTGCAGACTCTATAAATCTTAGCTGCCCGCTCTCTTCAATGGGTAAAATATTTTCTTTAAGGAAGGAGGCCTTTTCCCTGTCGTTAGGGTTTGTGGCAGACTGCCAGTGTTTTTCATTGCTCCAATAAAATGCATTTTTAAAGGCAGGTACCAGTTTGTCGCCTTCGCGCTTTATAGAGCCGCCGCAATGATCAAAATGCAGGTGGGTAAGGAATACATCTGTTATATCATCCATCGAGAAGCCATGTTTGGCGAGGCTTTTCTCCAGCGTGTCGTCACCATGCATATAATAATGGCCAAAGAACTTTTCGTCTTGCTTGTTGCCCATGCCATTGTCTATCAGTATTTTATAGTTGCCATGTTCTATCAGCAGGCAACGCATTGCCCAGCTGCACATATTGTTATCATCAGCAGGGTTTGCCTTGTTCCACAAGCTCTTTGGCACTACCCCAAACATTGCTCCACCATCCAGCTTAAAATATCCCGAGTTAACCGTAAACAATCTCATATTCTATAAATTACTTGTTGCAAAATTGAGTTTTTCTTTTCCGCTTTTTAATATGGCAAGGTACAAAATGATAGCGCCTGCCACAAAGAAAACAATCAATGCTATGATCGCTTTCCTCATGTCCATTATCTGGTCTATGTACCCAAAAGATATCATGCCAATTACTATCGCTACCTTTTCTGTTACATCATAAAAACTAAAGAACGAGGCTGTGTCATGTGTTACAGGCATCAGCTTTGAGTAGGTAGAGCGGCTCAATGATTGTATGCCACCCATTATAAGCCCCACTATGGCTGCAATAATATAAAACTGTATATCAGTAGTAGTAAAGTAGGCACCCACGCATACAGCCATCCATATAAACACTACGAACAATAATACTTTCAAATTGCCAAACTTATCAGATAGCTTGGCCATAATATAAGCGCCAGCTATAGCTACCAGCTGTATTAAAAGTATAGTAGCTATTAATTGTTGCATACCTAATGGCTGTCCGTTCGCTTGCTTCACTTCTTTACTGCCAAATAGGGTAGCAGCAAGCATTACGGTTTGCACCCCCATGCTGTAGAAGAAAAAGGCCAATAGGTATGTTTTCAATACTGGCATTTCTTTCAATTGCTTCCATACTTTTTTTAATTCATGAAAGCCATTTACAAACACGTTGTGCTTTACATCCTTTACAAGTGGTATTCCTTTTGGCAATTTTGAAAAAGGTATTTGTGCAAAGCCCATCCACCACAAGCCTACAAGCAGAAAAGATATTCTTGCAGGCAGGCTGCTATCGGTTATGCCAAATAATCCCGGTGCGAGTACAAATACAAAGCAGATGATCTGTAGCAGTACACTGCCTATATAGCCATAAGCAAAGCCTTGTGCACTAACTTTATCCCGTTCTTCTTCCTGTGCTATTTCCGGGAGATAGGCATTGTAAAATACCAAGCTACCGCAATACCCGAGTGCTGCAAATGCAGAGCATATAATGCCCCATTCCAGCGTTTCGCGTTTAAAGAAAAATAGTCCGCAACAAGCTATCGAGCCCACATAGCAAAACAATTGCATGAAGCGTTTCTTATTGCCCTTGTAGTCAGCTATAGAAGATAATATAGGCGAGATAAGTGCAATGATAAGGTAGGCGGTTGCTATTGAGTAATCGAATAATGCGCTATTCTTCAGCGTAAAGCCGAAGAAAGTAACGTTATCACTTACTATTTTATCGCCATTTTTTGTGGTTGTTATAGCATTGTAATAGGCGGGAAATATGGTAGAGGTGATAACAAG
>JAFDXS010000159.1 GCA_018267795.1 Bacteroidota bacterium
CATTATCATAGAGCATTTTCTCGAAGTGCGGCACCAGCCAGGCAGCGTCTGTGGCATACCTGGCAAAGCCCCCGCCCAGCTGGTCATAAATACCTCCTTCTATCATAGCATCTAAGCTTAATAATGCTTGGTTCAAAGCAGGTTCGTAACCGGTAAAATGATAATGTTCCAACAAAAAGCTTATAGCCATAGTACCCGGAAACTTTGGGGCATTACCAAAGCCTCCCTGATGGATATCGGCCTGCTTCAGCAGGTTGTCTGCAAGTGTGCGGCAGCTATCCATGTTCCATTCCTTACCTGTGGCTGCTATGCCTACCTGGGAGGCCTGCCTCAGGTATTGCAGCATCTGCTCTGCCTGGGCGCTCACCTCATCCTGCTGCTTGTTCCATATTTCATTCATGCGCTGCAGTATCTGCGTCCAGGAGGGCCTGTTGAAGGCCTGGCGTGGCGGGAAATAAGTTCCCCCGTAAAATGGCACCCTGTCTGGTGTGGCAAAAACATTGAGCGGCCAACCACCACTGCCGCTTATAGCCTGCACGGCATCCATATACATGTGGTCCACATCAGGGTGCTCCTCCCTATCCACTTTTATATTTATGAAATGCTCGTTCATATAGGCCGCAACCTCGGCATTCTCAAAGCTTTCATGCTCCATAACATGGCACCAGTGGCAGGCTGCATAACCAATGCTCACCAGCACAGGCTTATTTTCCCGCTTAGCCCTTTCGAAAGGTTCATCACCCCATGCGTACCAGTCCACGGGGTTATTTGCATGCTGCTGCAGGTATGGGCTTTGCTCGTTTATCAGTCTGTTTGCCATGCTGCTAAGTTAATGACAGGGCATGAAAAAGGCCCGACGTATTTGCTACATCGGGCCTTGAGCTTAATATTGATAATTTTATTTTTTTATTTCTATCAGGTACTTCTCCAGTGCAGATACCATAGAGGGTGCATTAGGCGCAGGCGCTTTCACATCCAGTCTCAGGCCTGCTTCTTCCACAGCCTTTGATGTAGTAGGGCCAAATGCACCAATAAGGGTACCATTTTGCTTGTATTTAGGGTCATGCTCAAACAATGTATGCACACTGTAAGGGCTAAAGAACACTATCATATCGTAAGCACTCTGCATAACCGGCGTTATATCGTTAGAAACGGTACGATACAGCGTAGCTTCAGCATAGTCCACTTTATTCTTTATCAGGTACTGGGCTATCTCATATTTTGCATTGTCTGACGTAGGCAGTATAAAGCGTTCATTAGCCTTATGTTTGCCTATCACTTCAAGCAAACCTTCAGTAGAACCATCAGCAGAGAAAAATACCTTGCGCTTGCGGTAAAGGATGAATTTTTGCAGATAAAGTGCCACAGCTTCTGTAATACAGAAATACTTCATATCCTGCGATACTTTCACTTTCAGCTCTTCACATATCCTGAAAAAATGGTCCACTGCATTTCTGCTGGTGAATATAATAGCAGTGTACTCATTTATATCAATTCGTTGCTTGCGAAAATCCTTGCCGCTCACACCTTCCACCCTGATAAATGGATGAAATTCAAGCTTTATATCGTACTTTTTTGCAAGTTCAAAATAAGGCGATTTATCTGTATCAGGTCTGGGCTGGGTTATCAGGATACTATTGACCTGTGGTTCTTTTTTCTCAGCAGTTTTGCTTGGACGAACAGCTTTGGCCATAATTGGGTCGAAAACAGATTAAATTTTGAATAATAATGCCCCTGGTGCTCTCAGTGTTTCTCTCTGACTAATGCCATAACGCACGCACCATAAACTTCATTAACAACGCCAGAGGCAACAATTCCGAGGCGCAAAGGTACGTAAAAAAATGGAATTTACTGTACTGGAAAAATGAGCCAAACACCTGCCATGACCTTGTATATCTGTTAATTAACAATATGCCGACCACTATAAAAGACACTATAATTACGGGTTGCGCCATAATTGGGTTTCCAAAAGCCAGAAGCATGATAAAAGGTAACAATATGACACCTATTATCTTATTAATAAGAAAAACATTGAATATATATTGATTGGTAACACCTTCCAATCGTAGCGCCCAGCCACTGAAACGTATCATAAAATACTTACCCAGGTAAATAGCCATTACCCCGCCTACCATAAGCAGGATGAGCAAAGAAGCAGGCAGCATGGCAGTGCGCTGCGGGCTAAGGATCATAGTGACATAATAGACGTATGCGCCACCCGATATGGTGAAAAATACGTTCATGAGGAGATTGGAAAGCGGTGCGCCCAGTAGCTGGTCTTTCAGTTGCCGGGTACTGAGCGTAGCACTCCAGAAAGCCCGCCACAGGTTTTGAAAATATCTGCGGTCGCTGAAGCGTATAAGCCCAAGCATGATACACAGAAACAGCAGCAGGTAAAAATCATTGGTTTTATCTACCATGCTGTGGCTGCGCTCTATGTTCATTATTATCCGCTTGCTGTTCAGCTGGGGTAAAGCATGGTAGAAGCTATCAATATATACCAGTGCCTGCTTATGCAATGCCGCAGTATCCAGTGCGCTTACGCCATACTTAGCAGGCTGCACTTTGCTATAGCCGCACACGTGCAGCAGCAACAGGCAAAAGGTAATGATAAAAACAAAAAGCTTTCGGGGAAAACGCATAGACAGATACTGCTGACAAAGTTAATATTTTCAGAAATAGGCGCAGATACTTTTACAAGGCCTCTTTTCCAGCAGGTTTAGCCCTTTGTGCTTCGTACCTTTGCCTTTCTCAATACGTTCATTTTGGCCGGCATATACATTCATATTCCTTTTTGCAAACAAGCGTGTACTTACTGCAACTTCCATTTTTCTACCTCACTGCAACTGAAAGATGATTTATTGCGGGCCCTGCACGACGAGCTAATAATGCAAAAGGATTACCTTGGCAGCCAGCCGGTGGAGACTATTTATTTGGGCGGCGGCACTCCTTCTTTGCTTAGTGCGGATGAGATCAATAAACTGTTTGATACTATCACCCAATACTACAAGGTTTCAGACCTTAAGGAATTTACACTGGAGGCTAATCCTGATGATCTCACGGTGAGTTACCTCAAATCATTACGCAGTACACCTATCAATCGCTTCAGTATAGGGGTGCAATCATTTAGAGAAAAGGACCTGCAATACATGCATCGGGCACACAATGCACAGCAGGCCGATTTTGCGATAAAGGCTGCGCAGGATGCTGGCTTTACCAACCTTAGCATAGACCTGATATATGGCACACCCGGACTAAGCGATGCAGACTGGCTTTATAATCTTTCTCAGTTAAAGACTTTACAAATACCCCATTTTTCGTCTTATGCACTTACTGTAGAAGAAGGCACAGCATTGCATCATGCCATACAAAAAAAGAAAGCTACAGCAGTAGATCCGGAGCAGGCTGCCGCACAATTTGAACTGCTTACGGAGCAAGCTGCTAGTATGGGTTACGACCACTACGAGATTTCAAATCTTGCTCTGCCTGGTCATCACGCTATACACAATACCAATTATTGGCAGGGTAAGCATTACCTGGGCATCGGCCCTTCTGCTCACTCCTTCAATGGCAGTAGTCGCAGCTGGAATGTTGCTAACAATCCGAAATATATAAAAAGCATACTACAGGATAAAACAAGGATGTATGAAGAAGAGCAACTTACACCCATCCAACATCTGAATGAATACATTATGACCTCCCTGCGCACCATGTGGGGCACCGACCTGAACAAAATAGCTAGCGAATGGGATAATGCTTACGCAAAACAACTGGAAAACGAGGCTGCAATCTTCCGGGAAAAGAGATGGCTGAAGATGGAGGATAATAAATTAATACTCAGCAATACGGGGAAATTGTTCGCAGACCGGATAGCTGCTGAGCTTTTTATTGAAGACAATAATTCTTAAATTGTAAGCGTTAATTCACCCTAAACGCTTGCTTTATGAAAATCCTCCTTATTGCCTCACTATTTATTCTTACAAATGCGACAGCCAATGCTCAGCAAAGATCATTAGACCCTAATTCAAATCTCGACTCATTAAGCGATCAATACTTAAAAGTTGGCGACAACTTTTGTCTTGTTATAGATGCAGTAAAAGATGGACTTATAAAGCCTGACATGTGCTATCATATCCAGTTCAGCCACAATATCCTTACTGTAAACGGACAAGTTGCCTCTAAGGAGATGAGCGCAAGGTACCTGGATAAAATAAGGCAGCTTAACAAATATCGCAGACTGCCTGACAACGACTACTACAATTTTGCTTCAATTAACGGCAGTCCGGGTGTATCTATTGATAAACCGGAACCATACGTCTCCGCCGAAGTAAGAAAAAAGCAGGAAGAGCGGAGAACATATGCCTGTAAGCGATTGGTTAATACTTTGCTTTCAGACCAGCTTATATATTCAACTGATGATGTTTCTATACGTTATACTGACGACGGTATCTGGGTAAACAACCAGAAGCTGAGTGTTAAACAAGAAAGAAAATATACACCGCTCGTACAGCCTGTGGCGCTTAATGGAGCAAGTAATGGATTTACTAATCCTCATCATAACAATTCCATCTGGCTTACAGGTTATAAATGGTAAATCATGAAAACGAAACTCTTATTACTATTATCACTTGTTTTTTTGCAGGTACCAGCCCGCGCTCAGGAAATAATACCGCTGCCTGCTAATGCTAACCTCGACTCTTTAAGCAAGGCTTTTTTTGCTGCATGCGACTATCGTTGCCTGGTGCTGGATGCAGTAAAGGATCGACTTGTAGCCTCTGATAAACCTTATGAGATTGATTATATTTTCGGTAGCCTGACTATAAATGGTAAACCTATATCTGCAGGTTTGCAGGAAAAATACATGAATAAAATAAAACACCTGCAGGCATGCAAAGGATATAAAGGAGATCAGTTAGCATACAGACTTAGCCTTACTGACAAAAAGGTATATCTGTTTCCGATCGCAGACCTAAACTTCAAAGGCTATAAAAATCCGGTATACACATTTACACATGCTACAGATTCATTGCTAATAAACAAACTGACTGCAGCAAACTTAATATCATTAAGCAGTAAAGCAATAATAAGATATAGCTCGGAAGGTATTTGGGTAAATGAAAGAAAACTGAGCGTAAAACAGGAGCGCAAGTTCCTGCCATTGTTGGAGCGCATTACACATATCCCGGCAAGTGATGACCTAGTAGGTCTCACATACACTCCGAACGATATAAAACACTATGTAGTTGTAAATAATAAACTAACTCATTTTTAATTATTATCACCCGCCAGGTGGCGGGTGATAATAATTATTTAGGCATTTTGCTATAATCCATGTACAGCACATTCCATTTGTGCCCATCCAAATCGGTAAACACGCAGCCATACATCCAGCCCTGCATTTCATAAGGCTTATGATCTGTTTTACCGCCGGCATCTACAGCCTTTTGCGCCATCGCATCTACTTCTTCTTTGCTCTGCGCATCAAAAGAAAGCAGCACCTCCGTTCCTTGTTTCGTGTCTGCCACCTCTGTATTTGTAAAGCCTTTAAATGCTGGTTCTTCAAACAGCATTACCACTGTATTTTTTTCACCCACCAGCAATGCAGCAGACGTATCCGTGTTTCCATTTTTGGCATTAAACTTAAATCCTAATGCATCAAAAAATGCGCGTGATTTTTTAATATCTTTTACAGGTAGGCTAAGCCAGAATTCCTTTACCATAGTTTTAGTTTTTAATTGTTATGCATTTATTTGTGCTGTTATTGTATTATGCTTTCAATAGTTCATCAAGCTTATTAAAGCCTTCTCTCAACCCGCGCTCCATACCCGATTTCACTATACCATCTCTATCTGCTACCGACCTGAACACTGACTGGATCGTTAGCCTTGTGCGATCGTTAGGTAAGACTTCAAACATCGCAGTATCCATGCTTACATGTCCTTTTTCAGGCATCCCTTCAAATTCAAAAGTTTGTATGGCTCTCTCCGGCGCAGCTATCTCATGTATTACTCCTTTAAAAGCATAACTATTGCCTTTCTCATCAGTATGAATGTACCTGTACGATCCGCCACTTCGTGCGTCATAATAGTCAACTGTCATTTTCATCCCTTCAGGGCCCAGCCATTTTACTAACAGGTTGGGATCTGTGAATGCTTCAAAAACAAGCTCACGCGGCGCATCAAATTCGCGTACTATAAAGAGGTCCTGTTTTCCTGCTTCTGCAGTTACTTTAACTTCATTTTT
>JAFDXS010000015.1 GCA_018267795.1 Bacteroidota bacterium
TAGGTATATTCACTAATAATTTATTATTGCCAGTGTCCGTAGCCCTGCTTTTTTATGGCCTTATAAAAGAACAATCTGTTATCAGCAGCATTTTATCTACAGGGTTTATGCAATTGCTTGGCAAAAGCTCCTATATCTTTTATCTCATTCATATCGGGTTTATCGCTGTGATAGTTAGTGCTACCGGCCAAAGCATCTGCGATAATTTCCAGGATTGGCTGGATGACCATAATTATAGCTGGCTGTCGCAGCATTTTAGTTTTAGCATTCTGTTCCTTTCCCTCGTCTTTGTAGCCCTGAACATTATCTCCATTTTGCTATTTAAGCTGGTAGAAGAGCCTATGAATAGCTTAATACGAAAAATTAATTTTCGCGGTGACCGGAAGATGATAAAACCATGACATTTGCTCTTTTTTGATAGGTCTGCTTTCATTATATTGCATATCCTATTAAAAAAACAATATAAAAACCCGTTTATAAAAATGACGAAGCAGACGCGGATGGTAGTATTAACCGGTATAGCAGGTTTATTAACAGGAATATTGGTGATGTATGGTTCTACACACATTTTCGGACAAGCAAAACAAAAAGATATATTGCTGGCATTTTCCCTACTCGTTTCGGTGCCGGTTGCAATAAAGGGAATTAAACAGCTGAAGGTCCGCTCATAGCACAGATCTCATTTCTTTAATTATTGCCGCATATTGCATAGCGGTCTTACCTCGGTTTGCATAAATTAAAATTTTGCTATTTAAGATATTGCCCTATCTTTGTACTGTAATATTATTTGTTACAGTATGAACAATAACCGCTTTTCTGTTTCGCTGCACATACTCACATTGCTTGCCACAGCAGGTGATGAGTTATTGTCTTCAGAGTACATAGCGGGCAGTATCAATATAAACCCGGTACTGGTGCGCAAAGAACTTAGCAACCTGCGCAAACATGGTATGATAGAGACCCGCGAGGGCAAAGCGGGTGGTAGCATCCTGGCAAAACCTGCCAAACAAATACTATTATCTGATGTTTATACGGCTGTAAGGCAGGTACCTCTTCTAGGGCAAAATAAAAATGAGCCCAATCCCAGTTGCCCTGTCGGTAAGCAGATCAATAAGCACCTGGACGATTTATACACCGATGTAGAAAAGACTTTGATGCAAAAGTTGGGTAAGACATCGCTTTTTGATTTTGTAAAACAATTCAAATAATTTTTTTATCATAAACTGTAACAATTTTTATTACAATTAAAAACAAAAAAACATGAAACTAGCATTAATAGGCGCCTCAGGCTTTGTAGGCACCCAACTATTAAAAGAAGCGCTGCATCGCGGACATACGGTAACTGCCATTGTTCGCCATCCTGATAAAATTACTATTAAGGACGACAATCTTACTGTAAAGCAGGGAGATGTGCTGAACGAGACTGCCACGGCTGCCTTACTTACCGGGCACGATGCAGTAATAAGCGCATATAACGCTGGTTGGAGTAACCCAGATATCTACAATGATTTCATAAAGGGTTCGCAGGCAATTGAAAATGCTGTAGTTAATTCAGGCGTGAAAAGATTATTGGTAGTGGGCGGCGCTGGCAGCCTTGAAATTGCACCGGGCAAGCAGCTGGTAGATACTCCGGAATTTCCTGCTGAATGGAAGAGTGGCGCACTGGCCGCAAGAGATTATCTCAATATGCTGAAGAAGAACAATACGCTGGATTGGACTTTTGTAAGTCCGGCTATTATGCTACACCCGGGTGAGCGTACAGGCAAATACCGCATAGGACAGGATCAACCAGTTTTCGATGTAAATGGCAAAAGCGAAATATCAGCCGAAGATCTTGCAGTTGCAATACTGGATGAGGCAGAACAACCAAAGTTTATCAAAAAGCGTTTTACCGCGGCCTACTAAAAGAAACAAAACGCCCCTGCTTGAAGCAGGGGCGTTTATTATTTATGCAGAAGGGCTGGGATTATCCCGCATTTGCCAGTGGCCCATGCGTTGTTCCATCTTGTCCCTGAATTTTTCTCTTTGTTCCGGTGTCATATTTTCCCATTTGCGGCACATGTGCTTTGCAAAGTGATGGCCGGGGTGCCTTCTGCCCCTGAAGCCGCCAAACAATATTTTAGCCAGCACCAATATGCCCATTGCCTGCCACAGCGTAATGGCGCCTACATGCAGCACAGATACCAGTACGGCGTTCCACAGCAGCATAACCACTCCACCAAATGCGAAAGTCGCCGCCGCAGCTATCAGTATAATAAAGGGGATTCTTCTTGCCCATTTCCTTTTCATAAAAAAATATTTTATCGTGTTTTAATCTTGTTTGCTGAAACAAAGCTACTATGCAGGTTATGACCGTAGAAAGGCTTTTCGGCAATGACAGTAAATACGTCGGTAAATGGCGCATAAAAAAAGGCGGGCATACTGCCCGCCTTCGTAATTATTCTAAGCTTTCTTTTACCACTTCTTAAATTGCCCTGCAGGCTTTTTCTTATGTCGTGCATTGAAAGCCGGCACTGCATTAGGGCGCTGCACGATGGCTTTATTCTTAGGCGGATTGATCTGCACCAAACCTGACTCTTCTGCCAGGTAAGGATGCGCTTCCACCACCGGTATCTTAATACCTATCAGCTTCTGTATTGCCTTCAGGTCATCCATTTCTTCTGCATCGCAGAAAGAGAGGGCTATACCGCTGGCACCAGCGCGGCCAGTACGGCCTATGCGGTGTACATAAGTTTCGGGGACGTTAGGCAACTCATAGTTGATAACGTGAGACAATAACTCTACATCTATACCACGTGCTGCAATATCAGTAGCTACAAGCACACGTGTTCTGCCACTCTTAAAGTTATTAAGGGCGTTCTGCCTGGCGTTCTGCGATTTGTTGCCATGTATGGCTTCTGCTATTATACCGTCTTTGCTTAGATCTTTTGCTACCTTATCGGCACCATGCTTGGTACGTGTAAAAACCAGTGCGCTTAATACTTTTTTATCGTTCAGTATATAAGTAAGGAGTTTCTTTTTATTCTTTCTGTCCACAAAATATATGCTCTGGTCTATAGCCTCAGCTGTAGACGATACGGGAGTAACCTCTACCTTCTCCGGTTTTACCAATATGGTATTGGCCAACTTCTGTATTTCAGGCGGCATGGTAGCAGAGAAAAACAGCGTTTGCCTTTTTACAGGTATCCTGCCCACTACTTTCTTTACATCATGTATAAAGCCCATGTCCAGCATACGGTCGGCCTCATCCAATACAAATATGTCCAGGTGCTGCAGGTTTATAAATTTCTGGTCCATAAGGTCCAGCAGTCTGCCCGGCGTAGCTATCAGTATATCGGTGCCTGCCCTTAGCGCATGTGTTTGTGCGCCCTGGGGCACGCCACCAAATATTACAAGGTGTTTCAGGTTCAGGTACTTACCGTATGTAGTGAAACTCTCACCTATCTGTATGGCCAGTTCGCGGGTAGGCGTCAGTATCAGGGCCCTGATGTTACGATGCCCCTTTTGAGGTTCGGCACTCAGCAGTTGCAACATAGGTACAGCAAATGCTGCCGTCTTACCAGTACCTGTCTGGGCACAGCCCAACAGGTCTTTGCCTTGCAGCACTATAGGTATGGCCTCTTGCTGTATAGGCGTAGGATTAGTATATCCTTCTGCATGCAGCGCATCCAGTATGGGCGCTACAAGATTTAAATCTTTAAATGTCATTTATAATAAAATGTGGCCGGCTAATACGCTAATAAATATAATGAGGTAGGAACGCAGCTATATAAAAATAATGTGCAAAGATAAGATAATAATTTTTATTGATGTTTTTGAAGGAATAAAGCTATGTTAAAAGGCATTGCCATTGACGTATTGGCAGATGCGGATCAATGGGCACTTGGTACAATATTAGTATCTTGATAAATAATCACTTACTATGTCTTTACCTACGCATACCGTTATTATACTGTTGAGCGGCATTGTCATACTAAGCTACCTTTTTAATATGGTGAGCAGGAAGACAAAAATACCGGCAGTGCTATTACTGATAGGTACTGGCATAGCCATCAAATACCTCTCAGCCTATTATGGCTATGTAGAGCAGGATGTAAACAAGCTGGTGAAGATACTGGGGGCCATAGGACTAATAATGATAGTACTGGAGGCAGCGCTGGACCTGGACGTGAACAGGAAGAAACTAAAGCTTATTCGCGACTCTTTTTTATCGGCCGGTGTCATCTTCGCTGTTTCCGCGACAGCTATCGCATGGCTTATTTCCTACTGGCTGGGAGAATCTGTGCGTATGGCCGCCGTATATGCCGTACCCATGAGCATTATAAGCAGCGCCATAGTGATACCCAGCACCAGCCACCTACCGGAGCATAAAAAGGAATTCATTATTTATGAATCCTCTTTTTCTGACATCATAGGCATTATGGTGTTTAACTACCTGGTGATGAATAGTGTACTAAACCTCCAATCAATAGGCGTATTTGCGGCAAGTGTGGGGCTGGCTATTCTTATCTCTGTGCTTGCATCATTCATGCTACTGTATATACTTGCCAAAATATCTATAGACCTGAAGTTCTTTCTTTTGTTTGCCATGCTGGCACTGGTATATAGTGCCGGCGAACTAATACATATACCAGCCCTGCTGATAGTACTGGTGTTTGGCCTGGTGCTGAACAACAGTCATTTATTTCTGCGCGGAAGATTCAGGAGCCTTGCTACACATGAGCACATGGAAGGCATACTCTCCCTCATGAAATCTATAACTGCGGAAACTTCTTTCCTCATACGCACTTTCTTCTTTATTCTCTTTGGCTATTCCATACAGCTAAGTCTGGTAGCAGAACGACAGGTGATAGTGCTGGGCACTTTAATAGTGCTGATATTATTAGGTGCACGTTTCCTCTACTTGCGTTTTATACTGCGCTCAAATCTTTTTCCGGAGTTGTTTCTTATGCCTCGCGGGCTTGTAACCATTTTACTTTTTTACAGCATACCCGCCGCACAGGTTACCGGCAGTTTCAGCGTTGGTGTATTATTCTATGTAGTGGTAGTCACAAGCTTATTCATGATGGCGGGCTTACTCTTCTTCAAGCCAAAGGAAGAGCAGCAGGAGATTGCCGAGGTGAGCGGAGAAGCCAACTAATAAAAAAGAGTTAGCCACTTCTCTTAATGGCTAACTCAGGAACTATAGCTTAATACTTTTTTATTCGTGTATGCCTCCGGCTATGCCGCCAATACCACCGGGGCCACCGGCAACCCTTATAGCAGCAGATGCAAGCGCCGCCTGCTGATAATTTGCAGCCATATCTATCTGGTACTGGTAATATGGAGCAGGATCAGGGCTGTTGATATTGAACGGCCAGCCTTGCACTACTGCTATATGCGATATCTTATTCAGTATAGCCTGCAAAGCATCCTCACCGGGATAATCGCGCAGCGTACCGGTAATATTTATAAGCGCCGTATCAAACTTACCAAAGTTATCCTGCCCGGTTGCTTTAGCTCTTACAACGCCCGTAACGGCATCGCCAAGATTGGTTTGTATAGTACAAGTGTTGCCGGAAACCGTGTAGTGGATACTTTTACCATTCAGCGTCATGTTACCGCTACCGCTAACATGCGTGCCGTCTATGTACCAGCTTACAACTACAGGTAGTTTAAAGAAGCTCGCGTTGGCAGTAAAGGTTGCTTTTGTTGCCGTGTTATAGTCAACATACTGACCAAAGAAACCAGTGCCACCTGTGCCTGTTTCCACCTTGTTTGTTACCACATCGTCTTCAGAGATATAGACATTAGGCGTGCTGTGCGGATTCATAAATCCCTGCATAGCGAAGTCGTCCAGTATCACCTGCTGGCAGCGCAGTTCGCCCAGTACCTGCAACAGTGCAGGTGGTGCCATCTGGTAGCCCTGCGATATGGAATTGTTCAACGATTGCGACAAACCCGACAGGGCATTCTTCGCTATGGCATCCCCTACCAGCGACGCTATAGGACCAAGCAATGCAACGACAATGCTCAGTACCACGCCTACCAATGGGCCCAGTATCACACCGGCTATTGCCGCAATAGCAAAGCCTACCAGGTACACCCACCAGTCGAAGCTCACGCTTACGTGTATAGATACATTGTTAGGATCAAATACCGGGAATATAGTACCATCTGCATGACAGTTAAACCCAATAGGTGCGCTGAATGTAGCGGTAGCATCGTAGCCTGTACCGCTGGTAGAGCCTCCGCCTGATACCACAAGCTGGTTGCCTACTACACTTATATTAAGGCTGGTGATAAGCAGATCGTGGCCACTGAGGCTTACTGTTTTGAAGCCTACCATTGTAGTAGTGTTACCCGAAGTAATGAATGAGGTGCCATGCAGCGGACTGGCCGGGTCTTGCCCTATAAAGCAGGCAGCTATAGCCAGCAAAGCATCATTGGCCACCACCATTACCGATTCACTGCCGCCGCGCAGCGATGTAGTAAATGCGCTGGCATTAAGCGCCACCGACGGTACGCCCGCGCCGGAAAATTGCAGCAATACAAATACGGAATTGGTAATAGTATGCAGATCGATCCTGCTCAGCGACAATGCACATGGGCCTGGATTGAAAGGCACTCCTATTGGGATGTTAGGCAAAGTAAATCCTGTCTGCAGTGTGCTCAGCAAGCTTTGTGCACCCATCTGCAATACCTGCGCTACTGTAAGGCTAGTGCCCTGCAATGCATTTGCGAGATCGACCAGACTTTGTAAATGAGTTTGATCTGTCGGCGTATCTGCTGTGATAACAGGTGTAGAAGGGTAGCTGATGGATATCTGTCCGCCACTTACTGAGAGCTGTGCCTGTATTGTTATCCTCACATTTATCTGTGATGTTAATATCTGCACCTGCCTTACTGCATTCACCGTTATGTTGTTGCCACTGGCGATGCTCACCGTTGAGGGTCTGCCCGGTATTTTTGACGCAGTGACGTCGATACCGCCAGGAATGGTGAATGATACGGGGTTAGGAATAAAGTCATCTACTATTCCTGCCAGCCTGTTATTGCTTAATTCGAATACGAGATGGTATCCATGTGTTTGAGAGATTGACATATCAGTTAGTTTTAGTGTTAGTGTTTACGAATAGATTTTTGCATTACTTTTTCAATGGTATAATGGTAGGCGTGATACTCTTGAACCGTACACCAGGCGCATTAAATTTCATTGCTGCGTTAGCCTTCTGTGTGGCTAAGAGGAAGCTTTTTATATTGTCCGGCAATTGCAGTTTGTTGTCAGCACAAAATTTTTGCAACCCATTTACAGGGTCGGCTGTAAACTGTGCTAGGTTCTTTTTATCCGCCATCCATTTAAACAGATCAGGCTCTATCTTCCGGGCAAAGTCCAGGAAGTTATCAGGCAAGCCTTTTAGCCCGGCGGGGAAAATTTTGGGGTCGGCTTTTTGCGTGGCCGTCTTGTAGGTATCCGCATTCAGGGGTCTGAAGTTGATAGTGGTATTAAAGCCTATTTGTATAGGATTGCCACCATTCAGCATTACAGATGGGTCGCGCGGAGCATCTGCATTTACTCTTAGCTGGTCTTTCAGTGCTGAAGACAGTTCAGATACACGCTTCAGTTCATTTGGGTCAAGATTTTGATTCTGGTCCATTGTTTAAGTTTTTTTAGTGTTAAGAAATTTGTGTTACAGGGCTTGAACGTTCTTTCTGGTTTTCGGGAGCGGCATATTTAAAACAGTGGCTCCTTTATATGCTGATGCAAACCTACCTTCACTACATATTTTTTTTACAAGTGTTACTACGGGTTTTGCGGGTTGTTTACACGCTTTTTCCTGAGTAGTACTACGCAGGCTTAACAGGTATATATACTTTTGGCGATAGCAGGCTTGCTACAGGTGGAAATGGTGGCAACAACGGGCAGGTATAATTTTTAAGTTTATATTATCACTTGTTTTATTATTTTGTACTGAATATTTTTTTTCGCTTAATTGTTATTTTCAAATAAACTTGCAGAAATTTGGACACGATGAACTATCCTGAAATAACACAAGACGACTTATACGACCTGGGATTTGAGCCGGTTATATCCAACAACTCAAAATCTATAGATTACGAACATAAAGAGTTGGGTATTAAGCTTTGGAAAAGCATGTATAACCCTGATCCCGAATCAAGGTTCTGGAAATCAGGCTACGGCTCAGACAAGATCCAGTTTAAGACACTGGAAGAGCTGAAAGCCTATATGGAAGAAGTAGCTAATGGATAATAATAAACGAAAAATGCTTCTCTTACCTGTGTAGGAGAAGCATTTTTATGACTAATTGATACTCTTTTTAGTTTTTCTTTTCTTCGGCTATATAAGGGCCTCCGGGCACACCCCAGCCCCATTTGGGCATAGCTGCATTGGCATCCATCTCCAGCTCCGCCACATTAGAATTGAGTACGGCAATGCGCGTACCCCACTCTAGGTAAGCCATAAAGGCCGAACGGAATTCCGGATCATCAGGCAGGTTTATTTCATCCGCAGTTTCCATCAGCAGTTTTACCCATCGTTTTCGGTGCGCTTCCGTCAGGTGTTTTAAAAAGTGCTTTTGCACCATTTTGGCATGGCTGCCGCCATCCTCACCTGTATATAAAGCAGGCCCGCCCAGCACTTCTGCAATAAAGTGAGCAACATGCTTCTGGTGTTCCGCAGACATGTGTCTGAATATCGGCTCCAGCAGCCCATCTTTCAGCACTTTTTTATAAAACAGATCTGTCAGCGTTTCAAACACTTCCATACCGCCTGCCCATTCATACAGTGTAGGGATATTCGCTTTTTGGTCCATAAAGTAAAAGTAGGTATTTGCCTTATATGTGCATTATACAGAATAACTATCTGCACTATGGCACAATTCTATTATTTTATATTACAACATATAATGTTAGTAAATTTACTATTATGAAAACATCAAGACTACTGGCTTATGCAGCCGCAGGAATTATAGCAGGCTTATTGGTAGAAAACAGGGCGCTGATACTAAGGCGCGATGTAGAAAAGGGAACTGATAAGCTGAAAAAGAAAGCCGGGAAAGCTGCCAGGCGTATGAAAGAAAAAATTACAGATTAATTCCCTGCAGTTTCACTGCCTGCTTTAGAAATGACCGATGCTATTGCGTAAATTTGCAGTATGCATGAATATTTGAAGGGCTTAAATGAGCAACAGCAGGAAGCAGTAGAGCATATAGAAGGGCCGCTGATGATAGTGGCAGGCGCAGGCAGCGGCAAAACTAAAGTACTTACTACACGTATAGCACACCTGCTTAGGCTGGGTGTGGATGCATTTAATATATTGGCGCTCACCTTTACCAATAAGGCTGCGGCCGAAATGAAAGAGCGTATAGAGCATATACTGGGCAGCACAGAGGCGCGCAATCTATATATAGGCACTTTCCACTCTGTTTTTGCACGCATATTACGCGCAGAGGCTACTAAGCTGGGTTACCCGAGTAACTTTACCATATACGATACCGATGATGCTAAAAGCGTGATAAAGGGCATTGTGCACGATATGCAGCTGGACGACAAACACTACAAACCCAGCTATGTGTATAACCGCATAAGCGCAGCTAAGAACAGCCTGGTAGATCCCATGACGTATAAAATGGACAGCCAGATACAGCAGGAGGACGCACGCAGCAATCGCCCTATGATGGGTGAGATATATGAAAGCTATGCAAAGCGTTGTTTCCGAAATGGGGCAATGGATTTTGACGACCTGCTTTTCAATATGTATATATTGCTTACGCGTCTGCCAGAGGTGCTGGCTAAGTATCAACACAAATTCCGCTATATACTTATAGATGAGTACCAGGATACTAACCTTGCACAGTATGCCATTATAAAGATGCTGGGTGCCGTGCATGAAAATATATGCGTTGTAGGCGACGATGCTCAAAGTATCTATTCCTTCCGCGGCGCCACGGTGCAAAACATCCTGCAGTTCCAGGATGACTATGAAGATGTGAAAGTGATAAAGTTGGAACAAAATTACCGCAGCACTCAGCACATACTGAATGTAGCCAACAATGTAATAAGCAACAATAAGAACCAGATACCTAAAGAACTGTGGACAGAAAATAAGGAGGGTGAAAAAATAACACTGGTACGCACGCTGACAGATAATGATGAGGGACGATTTGTAGCTGATACCATAAAGGAGCAACAGTTGCGCAACCACTACCCTAATAAAGCTTTTGCAGTACTATACCGCACTAATGCGCAGAGCCGCTCCTTTGAAGAAAGTCTTCGCCGCTTGAATATACCTTACAAACTGGTGGGTGGTGTATCTTTTTACCAGCGTAAAGAAATAAAGGATTTGCTTGCCTACCTCCGTGTAGTGGTAAATCCCAAAGATGAAGAAAACCTGAAGCGCATTATCAACTACCCGGCACGCGGCATAGGCAAAACGAGCATAGAGAAAATATTGGTAAGGGCTAATGAAGCAGATGTGAGCTTTTGGGATGTGATAACAAACCCTGAACTGATGCCGGTAAAAGGTACAGGTGGTAACAGCATAGAAAGCTTTATCTACATGATACGCAGCTTCCAGGCTATGCTGGAAAAACAAAATGCCTATGATGTGGCCTTTGCTGTAGGTAAACAAACAGGGCTTGTTGCAGAACTATATAATGATAAGAGTGTAGAAGGCCTTGCCCGCTACGAAAACATACAGGAGTTACTAAACTCTATAAAAGAGTTTACAGAAACACCTGATGAAGAAGGTGAATTAAAAGACAAAACACTGGGCAGCTATCTGCAACAGATAACACTGCTCACAGATGCCGATCAGGACAATGACCCCAATGCAGATGCGGTAAAGCTAATGACCATACACGCTGCCAAGGGCCTCGAGTTCCCATGCGTTTTTGCGGTAGGGCTGGAAGAAAACTTATTCCCGAGCCAGATGAGCCTGAATGACCGCGAAGCACTGGAAGAGGAAAGACGTTTATTCTATGTAGTGATTACCCGTGCAAAAGAAAGGCTCTGGATCAGCTATGCTAATACCCGCTATCGTTTTGGCAACCTGGTGCAGAATGATGCAAGCCGTTTCCTGCAGGAGATACCGGAGAAACATTTAGATAAAACATTTACCGGAATGTCAAACAGACCTAATCCCGGTGCCGGCAGTACTTTCGGCAATATGCTCAATCAGTCGTTTGATAGAGTACCATCACTAAAAAAACTTGCTGACAAACTGCAATCTAAACCTGCAGAACACAAACCCACTGCCGACTTTAAAGCAGATGATGTAATGACCATGGAAGTAGGCATGCAAGTAGAGCACCAAAAGTTTGGTTTCGGTAAAATAACACATATAGAAGGCGGCGTAAACAACCGCATAGCCACCATAGCCTTCGGCCAAGGCCATGGATTAAAAAAGATTATGCTGAATTATGCAAAGCTTAGGATAGTACGCAGCTAACAAGAATAAATATAAAGGCAAGCTTTTGAAGCTTGCCTTTATATTTTATAGCGGTTAATTCTAGTCCTCCTCAAAAACAAATAAATAGTATTAATGCATTATCAAATACCGCTGCATTTAATTTGAATTTTTACCTATTAGCTTGCATACGCAATCAACAACCTCTTTGCCGGATAGGTCAGTCTTTACATGCATCCATTCAATATCATCTCCGCTTCTTTCCTTTGAAAATAATGTTTTGCCTGCATCATTATAATCTGTAGCAGATATTGTTCTCATTAACCTCTCCTTACAGGCTACTTGAACTACATACTTTGATTCTTTATAATGCTCGTAGCCTTTATTGGCGCCCCAAAATTTTATTGCGTTTTGCTGGAAGGCTTTAATTTTTCCTGGCATAGCCTGCTGAATAAGTAATGCCTGGACATAATTACAATCACATTTTACCGAATGATGTTTTGCGGAAACCTTACCTAAAACATAGTATGCCCCGCTTCCATCTGGCAAACTATCAATATAAGTTTTCTGGGCAAAAGTTTCAAAAATAATTGCTAAGAGGAATGTAGCTAATAAAAAGAGCTTTTTCATTCAATTAATTTACAAATGTTCTGCCGTTAAATAATTTGATGTCCAAGATACAACACATGCCCTGAAAAATTCTCCATCGCTCGTGTTTTCCAATAATTTCGCATCGGACTATTTCCCATGTTAGATAAATGCAGTCGCAATTTTTAAATTTTACTCTTTCATTTTAAAGTTCAGAATGTGGATATGTTTTCTTGGAAATCGCACTTTCATAATAGTATCTTGCCATTAGCTAATTAGCTAATCATTTTATCAGCTTATTGGCAAAGTTCTTTGACATGCTGTAAACCCAATTTCACGAGAGGCAAAATCTCCCCTGTCCGAAAAATGTGACATTTTGCGACATTTTGTAACTTTTCATAAAAACCATATAACGCTGTACCCTAAAGGCTTTTGCCCAAAAATCTCAATCAAAATGTCCCAAAATAGAAAGATATAGAAATGGGAGTTTTATCACAGATGCCATCCCTTTTAACTTTTTTAACAAGAAAATGGCAAAGTATTTGGTAGTAACACTTATGGAATTATCCACCAGATTACGTCTTACATTTTAAAACCATTTCTATGCAATATCCCCATTACCTTTTAATAGCTGGCACCACTCTATTGTCACCCGCTGTACTGCATGCACAGATAAAGGAAAAAGCCACAATAGAATCTGCAACTATCTTTTTAAATGGCGCCGAGCTCACAAGCACGGCACATATAAACTTAGTGCAGGGTGAAAACGAAGTCTTATTCAGCAATGTAGCAGGCAATGTAAATCAACAGAGCCTGAACATAAGTGCAGATCAGGATGTAGTGATAGAGTCAAGCACTTTTCAGAATAACTATCTCACCAATGATAATCTTACCCCCAGAGGTAAAGAGCTAAAGGATAGTATAGAGATAATGAACCGGGAGCGAAACCTTACTAATAACAAGATTACAGTAATTGATGAGCAATTAAGCGTACTGGCTGAAAACAAAAAAGTGAGTGGCGACAAAACAGGATTATCTGTAACAGAACTGCAAAAAATGCTGGACCTGATGAATGTAAAATTGGAAGGCTATCTGAACAGCAAGCTGGCCCTGCAGGAACGCATTACTAAAATAGATGAGCGCCTGACAAGGCTGAAACAACAATTGGGTGCAGAGCAAAACAGGGATTATCAACCTGGCGGGCAACTGCGTGTGAAATTTTATGCAGCACGCGCTACAAGCTCTGATGTGGTAATAACCTATGTA
>JAFDXS010000160.1 GCA_018267795.1 Bacteroidota bacterium
AAGGAACTTCAGATACGTTTATTAAAAATGCGGCTATATTTGGTAAGGTATATTTCCCAAGATTAACCACCCCCATTTCCATTGTAATTTCAAACCTGTTTAAGTTTGGAGTGCAAATTGCTTTATTTTTATTTTTCTATTTTTATTATATAATAAAAGGTGCCCCGATACATGCGAACATTACATTGACATTACTACCTCTATTGGTAATAGATATGGCACTTATAGGTTTAGGCGCAGGGATGATAATAAGTGCTCTTACTACAAAATATCGTGACCTTCGCTTCCTGGTGACTTTTGGTGTGCAACTGCTGATGTATGCTACTACGGTAATATATCCTTTATCCGCGATATCATTAAAATATAGGTGGTTGGTAGAGCTTAATCCTATGACGTCTATTATAGAGACATTTAAATACGGCTTTTTGGGTGCAGGTACTTTTTCTCTTTCGTCGCTTATAACCAGCTGCATAGTATCTGCGGTGATTTTTATACTAGGAGTGTTAACCTTTAATAAGGTAGAAAAAACATTTATGGATAGTGTTTAAATAAATGATTGTATGACAAAAGTTATTGAGGCAAGAGATATTAGTAAATTATACAGGCTGGGTGAAATAGGTACCGGCACTATTAGCCGTGATATTAATAGGTGGTGGGCGCAGGTGCGTGGCAAAGAGGACCCGTATAAAAAAATTGGCGAACGGAATGATAGAAGTTCCGTCGGTAATTCTGAATTTGTATGGAGCTTAAAAGATATAAATTTTGACGTACATCAAGGAGAAGTATTAGGCATCATAGGAAAGAATGGCGCAGGTAAATCTACATTGCTGAAAATTCTTTCACGCATTACTGCTCCTACAACAGGTTCGATAAGAACCAGAGGCAGGATAGCCAGCTTGTTGGAAGTAGGAACAGGTTTTCATCCAGATCTCACTGGCAGAGAGAACATATATCTCAATGGTGCTATTATGGGTATGCGCAAAGCTGAGGTAAAGAAAAAATTTGATGCAATAGTAGATTTTAGCGGCGTGGCAAGATATGTAGACACACCTGTAAAACGTTATAGCAGTGGAATGTATGTAAGACTTGCCTTCGCAGTAGCCGCTCACCTGGAACCAGAAATACTTGTAGTGGATGAAGTATTAGCAGTAGGCGACGCCGAGTTTCAAAAGAAGTGTCTGGGAAAAATGAAAGATGTAACAGAAAATGAGGGGAGAACAGTTTTATTTGTTAGTCATAATATGGGCGCGATTGCTGAATTATGTAGCAACTGTTTGTTATTGGAAAAAGGAGAAGTAAAAATAAAAGGGGATACTACCGAAATAATATCAAAATATTTAAATGCTTCAATAAATAACGAAATACATTTTGATGATAAGCCTATTAAAGATGCTTCGGTAACACAACTTAATGGTAAGATTCAATTAAAGGTAACATATGCGGTTAAGTCTGGATTGGATATGCCTAATCTTGGATTTTTAATAAGTAATGAATTAAATATTCCGTTATTTGCTTCAAATCCCAAATTAGATAATATAATATTTAATTGTAAAAAATATTATAGTGGCAATATTGAAGTCGAAATTGAAACCCCAGATCTTCTAAATGGTAATTATTGGGTATCCTTATGGCTAGGAGATAGTAAAGAAGACATTTTCTACTCCTCTAATTGTCTAACATTTGAAGTAATTAATAAAGGGTCTTCGAATAGCCTGCCAGTAAATCAAGTCGGTAATATTAAACCTAAATGCAATTGGAAATTTCAATAAATATAACATAATGGATAACAATTTCTCCTACAGTGCTTTTTTTATAGAAAATTGGAATACCCAATTTCCGAATTCCGATGAAGCACAACGTCTATACCATATTCTAATGGCATTATTTCGACCATTATCAGAAAACAAATTGACGAAACCCAAACTACTAGAGGTAGGTAGTGGAAGAGGTTGGTTATCAAATATATTGAATTTATATACTGATGTAACCGGAATTGAGCCAGAAAAAGAAGTTTCGGAATATTCTCAGAAAATGTTTCCTCAAATTAGATTTTTTAATGCTGGGTTAAATGAATTTACAAAAGATAATCCTAATACAAAATATGATATTATTGTATGTTCGGAAGTAATCGAACACGTGCCGTATAGTGAACAGGATGTATTTGTAAAAAATTTATCAACATTATTAAGCAATAATGGCACCCTAATATTAACTACACCTAGACAGGAAATATTTAATAAGTGGAAAAAGAATAGGAATGAATTTCAGACTATTGAAAATTGGTTAACAGAAAAAGAAGTCGAATCCAAATTATTAGAACACGGATTTTCAATTAAAAATCATTACTCATTTTCAAGATTCAAGCCTAAACAGAGATATTTCATTAAAAAATTATCGCTTCTACTAAAAGTCAACTATGGTGATGTATATCAGATTATATTAGCAACTAAATAGAAATGTTGCAATTTTCAATAATTATCCCGTATTATAAAGCGCAGCAATACTTTAAGGTGTGCTTAGATTCTATTTTAAATCAGACATTTAAAGAGTTTGAGATTATCGTAGTAATTGATGGGCCGCATGAAGAACAAGAATTGCCATTTAATTATTTAGAGCAACTAAATGATGGCCGACTTACTATTATTACTCATGATAAGAACAGAGGTTTAGCTGCTGCAAGAAATACTGGTATTAAAGCGGCAAAAAGCGAATGGATTATATGTTTAGATGCAGATGATTTATTGCCAGTAAATGTTTTGCAATTTTATTATAGCCTAATACAGAATACGAAGTATTCTTTTTTCTATGGCAATTCTTATTTGTTTGGCAAGGAAAGGGGTGTTAATTATTTTCTTCCATTTGATGTGTACGATCTATTAAAAGTTAAATGTCCGGGTGGTGCCGGTGTTTTAATGCATAGAAATATTTTCAGTAAAGTATTGTATGATGAGTCTGATATCTTAAGACAAGGAAATGAAGATTATGAATTTTGGATAAATGTTTTAAAACATCAATTTAAGGGATGTTATGTGCCGGAAATAACTTATTTATACAGAAGGCATGGCGATACAATGGTTTCTAACCTTATGGGTGTGATTTACGAAACCACAAATTATATTTCAAGTAAACACAAAGAGTTTTTAGAACAATATAATTTGTATGAAGCTATTAAATCAAAGGGTTACCTTCTGGCTGCAGGCTATTTTTTAAATAAAAATAATTTTAAAGAAGCAATTAGCTTATGCAAAATAGCTTTGTCAATTGATTCGAACAATGCACAAGCAGTCGCATTGCTTTCTAAGTGTAAAAAAGCCAGATTAATAGGAATATTAAAAGTTCGATAGATGAGGTTGAAAGTAATTGATAATATTGAAGCGCAAAAAATCATTTTAAATGAGGGGCTTGATCTTCAAAAAGATGTTTGGCATTTTACATTTAACGAGCAATTTAATGATAGAGAATATCTGTTCGATAAAGTAAATAAAGTTGTATTTAGTAAGCCGGTTAATCAATGGGCTCCTTTATTAGTTTATTCCAGGCAGCAGGATGAAGTAATTAATGAACAAAATTTTGTAACCCAAGTTCCTTTTAATAAAGAAAATAAAGATTACCGAAAGGTATTTTGGTATTTAGCCACTACAAATTTTGAAACCTTTCTTCAGAGACGATCTGAATCTTCAGAACAACCGCAAAAGAATTTTCCAAGTTTACAAACTTATAGCAAAAAAAGGGCTGCGTTAGATAATTTAAGGCTTGAGGTAAACGAGTTTGATATGAACTTTTACTCGTATCATTTCAACAGACTGAAGCAAGCAGGACACATGAGTGCCGAAGAAATTTTTAAGGTTACAATAAGTGATGTGAAAAATCTTCCCTTAATCTGGGTGAAATTAGGATGCTTATACCACGAACAAGAATTAAGAGCTATAATGCTCCTGGTGGATGATAAACGAGCTATGTGCTATGCAAATATGGCTACCGAGAGGTCGAAATATGGATATGGTTTATGGTTGTGTACGGAGATAGTAAAATATTGTTGTGATAATAATTATAAGTCTTTTGATTCAGGGATAAGTGGTTTATATGGCAACTTTAAAGAAAAGATATACCTGGACAGTAGAGAGATATATAAAAAATCTTCAGAATCAAGCTTGAAGTATGTGGAATTCTGGAAGAAGAAATTTTGGCAAAGAGTATATAATAAGGTTGCCGGCTAATGACACCGAAGGTTTTCTTTTTAGTAACTATAGATACAGAGTGCGATAAAGGTGCTAAGTGGCATATTCAATATCCTTTGTCGTTCAATAATATTTATGAAGGTGTACCAAGGGTGCTTAGCCCATTATTTAATGAGTATAATATAAGGCCTACGTACCTTCTAAGCCCTGAGATATTGTATGATGACCAAAGCATGCAAGTCTTCTTAAAAGAAAAGAATGTAGAACTGGGAACCCACCTGCATGCTGAATTTATAGCACCCGAAATGATTGAAAAGCCAACCTCTACATTTCTAACACAGGTAGAGTTGAAAAAAGAAATTGAGGCAGAAAAACTAAAAAATCTTACCGATCTATTTAAAGAGAAAACCGGAAAGAAGCCGCTTAGCTTTAGAGCAGGCAGGTATGGCATGAGTAAATTCACGTTGGAAATATTAGAATCACTTGGCTACATTGTAGATAGTAGTATAATGCCTTATAGGAAATACAGGTTTTCAAATGATAGATATGTTGATTACTGGAATGCCTATTTGCAACCATATTACCCGTCAAAAGAAAACGCTTTGAAGAATGGCAAGATGTCTATAATGGAGGTGCCTTTAACAAGTGTAACACCCTTAGTATATAAATACTCTCCAGTGTTTATGAAATTTCTGAACCCTAATAATTCAACAATAAAAAATAAAATATTAACCAGGCTAAATTTAAAAGATAATACCCACCATTATTTAACACCGTATAAACAACCACTGGCCGATTTAAAGTGCCTTTCCAATTTTGTAGTTAACAGATTCAGAAATAACAAAGTTGTGATCTTGAACATGATGTTTCATAGTAATGAAGTGTATCCTAATGCAAGTCCTTATACACAAACATGGGAAGATGTAAATGCTTATAGCAATAGCATGGCAGAATACTTTCAATATTTGAAGAAGACCTATAATGCAGAATCGATTGGCCTAAGCGATGTTAAAGGAGTCTTTATATAAAATTTATAGAAAGGCTATTAAATTATTGCCCAGGCTTGAAAGTGAATACTTTTATGCTTTGATATTGCAAAATAGCACCTCAAACGATATCGCAATCACAACAAGCTATACGACATTATCAGAGGATAACATCAATTCGTTGCCTGCACATATTCAAGCTGTTTTCTTACAACGATTAAATACGACGAAAGATAAAGGTTACGCATATCTGAACGATAAGCAGTCTTTTGCGTTTTTGTGGGTTGCTATGGCCGGTAGTATTTTGAAAATAAGAGAAATAGGTAAAAATATTTTAGTAAAAGAGAATGAAGCCTGGATATATCATGTGCATACGAGCGAAAAATATAGGAATAAAGGCTTAAGTACTAAATTATTTAAAGAAGCGATAGATACGCTTAAATACACGAATACTAAAAGAATCCATTGCTATACAAGGAATAATAATTATAGCATGCAAGCAGTGCTGAAGAAAAATGAATTTAAGCTTTATCATAAATATTTTATGCTAACGATTTTTAATAAATCGTTTTGCATTTTTTCAAGAGCTGTTGATTAGTGAAGAAAATAGTTTTTATTGTTACCACACTGAATGCGGGAGGAATAAATAATTTCCTTCTGAATCTTTTAGACAATATTAAAGACAGCAAGTCAGACATAACCTTTCTATATACTTTGGGAAGGGGTGATGCTGCTGATAAATTTGCAGCGTTAGGTGTAGATATACAACCATGCCTGCGGCATGGAAATAAAAACTACAAAACTTCTTATAAGGTAAGCAAGTTATTAAGGACACTTACAATGTTTGTTTATCCATTTTCTTTGTTTTTTAAACTCAAGAAAATTAAGCCAGATGTTGTGTATTCTCATGACCATTGGGGCCAGGCTATTTCAGCAGCACTTGTATGTCGTTTGTTGAATATTAAGTTCATCATGCAAGTGCACTCTAATGGCAGTAAACCATTAAATAATAAGACTTACCTGAAGATTCTAAAGCTGTTGTATAAGAAAGATGATGTTGTTCTTTTT
>JAFDXS010000161.1 GCA_018267795.1 Bacteroidota bacterium
TGCGGTGGTGTTTTTTAATGGCTTTGCACATGAAAGTGGTGAGCGTATAAAGGTGGTACACTACAATGGCATGCATAAGAAAATAAGCTCCGCCTATTATGACTCGCCTGAGGGAAAGTTTAAATACCTGCGCTTTATAGGTATGACTGTAGATGGTGATAAATCTGTGCACCTGTGCACCTATGGCTTTAATACCAACAGCGATGAGAACGGTGCTGATTCAAGAGTTATTATTTCAAAGCTGGACGCTGGTGATTCTACGTTTACCAATAAGATGCTTGACTTTACGGATGACTTCCGCGATACCAAAGCAGTGATGAAATATAACAAGGGCACCGGAATGATAGAACTGATGACCCTGACCTTTGTGAAAAGCAAGCGCAGAACAGCTTATTATCTGCCATTGATCAGCTATATAGATCCTGCTACGTTGTTTGTAACAAACTCGCAGGTGCTGACCACTAACAAGGCATCAGAATATATGCAGGCACACCTGGACAATACCGATGGATATAACGGATTACCACAGGATATGATCATTAACAGCGACTACACTACAACTGTGCTGTATGAAAGTGAAGAACAGATGGAAAGACGCGACCAGCGTACAGGCAGGGTAATGTCACGTAGCACGATACTGGGTAATATTGGCATAGCAGAAATAGACAATAAAGGGAAGGAAAAAGAAGGATATGCAATACTGAAGAAGCAGCAGGCTACCGGATTTTTTGACCCGCTATATCTGTCGCACAAAGGCAAGGGTATGTGGTCTTACAGAGGAGGCAGCAACTTTATGCATGTTAATAATAATGCTTTCTTATCGTTTGACTATGTGAACACAGATAAGAACCGCTACATTATTTTCAATGATTATCCTGTAAACTTTGAGCGTGGAGATGATGTAAAGAAACGCAAGGATGTAACTACTATAAGCGGTGCAAATACAATTTACTATCGCCTGCATAATGGCCAGTTTGATAAGGACTACCTGTTTGGCACACCGAGCGGTGATGACCAATCAAACTTCTGCTATGTAGAGTCCTCAGATTTCAATAAGGAAACAAATACTTATGCAACCTTACTGATGAGTCGCGATGGAAGGAAGAAGGAAGCAAAGATAGCCTGGGTCACTTTTAACTAGTTCCTTATATATTTTTTGTCAAAAAGGCCGTTCCGATAGAATGGCCTTTTTGCTTAACCAGGAAGGATGTCAAGGAAATAGAAGCCTGTATCCCAGGTGTTGTTGTCTTTATCGCCTGTAGGTGCGTAGTTTTTATACACTGTTTCTCCTTTTATGATGGGTATAGGAGTACTAAAGTAAGGGGCATTATAAACAAAGGTGTGAAACTCTCCGTTCTCGCCGCATGGATCTACATTGGGAGGAAGATCATTTAGGAAAGACCGGTCAATCTTTCTGCCAAGCATTTCTTTGCCAAGATATTTTTCGCTGATGCAAACTGTTACAGCTTCAATACCTGTTTCTTCGATGAGCGTTATTAAGTCGCTGGTATTCTTTTTCCATACGGGGAAAAGGCCTTGAAAGCCAATTGTAGCTAATTGAGCTTCGCGGTAGGCCTTGAGATCTTCGAGGAAAATGTCACCGAATGCGGCGGTAGTTATTCCTTCCTTTTCTTTAAACTGCTCAAGGGTTTGCCTCATGGCATTTTTGTACAAATTGTCATCGGGCGATGGAGGCAGTTTTACCTTTGTCAGGGGCAAGCCCATGCGTTCAGCTTGCATATCCAGCATTTGCTCCCGAAGGCCATGCATGAATACACGCTCATGCTCGGCATTAATGGTGGTGAGCAAATTGGTAACCTGATAGCGATTGTCGTTATTTAAAAGATAATATGCTAATGCAGCATCTTTGCCAGAGCTCCAATTCAAAACTATTTTTGTCGGATTATTCAATTCTTAGGCCATTTTAACTGCAAATCAATGTAATTTGTCGCTGTTAATAAACTTATTATTTTTTGATATGCGGTATGCTATAATAACCGGTGCTACACAAGGAATAGGGAAAGCAATAACTGAAAAATTATTGACCGAAGGGTTTTCTGTAGCTATATGTGCCAGAACACTAAGCGACCTAGAAGCACTGCGAGCAGAGTGGACAAGCAAATATCAAGGACAACAAATACTCATCTATGCCGCAGATATGGGGAAGACAGACGATGTGAAAGCATTTGCTGAATATGCATTAAAAACTTTTCCAGCAATAGACATATTAGTAAATAATGCAGGTACATTTTTCCCCGGTAAGCTGGCAGATGAAGCGGAAGGCCACCTGGAAACACTAATGTCGGTAAACTTATATAGCGCCTACCATATAACCCGCAGCGTATTGCCTACTATGAAACAGGCACACAAAGGCCATATCTTCAATATGTGCTCGGTGGCAAGCCTGAAATCCTATCCTAATGGCGGGTCTTATGGCATCACTAAATATGCCTTGCTGGGCTTCTCAGAAAACCTGAGAGAGGAATTGATACCGGATAATATAAAAGTGACCGCAATATGTCCCGGGGCTACCTATACAAATTCATGGAGTGGTGCAAGGTTACCCCAGGAGCGCTTTATACAGGTAGAAGACATTGCCAGTGCGCTGTGGAGCGCATATGTGCTATCTGAACAGGCCGTTGTTGAAACAATTGTTATAAGACCTTTAAAAGGTGACTTATAACAAATCTTTTTAACGGATTTTTAACCCTTAACAAAGAGCAAAACGCGCTTTCAGAATTAAATTTGTGTCAACTCAAATGAAACGCATAATATACATTTCGCGCTATAGCATTCTATCTATTTTGCTGTTAGCATGTAGCTGCTATGCATGGGCACAGAATGGTGTATCATTTACAGCAGCCGCGAGCGCCAACAAAATGGGCGTACAGGACCAGATACAATTTACCTATACGATAACTGACGCTGAAAATCTAAGAGCAGTGAGCCCTTCCGGCGGTGGCTTTAAGGATTTTGATGTTTTAGGCGGCCCATACCAATCTACCAGTACCAATATGTCCATTATTAACGGGCATATGACACAGTCTGAAAGTATTTCACTTACCTATGTTTTAAAACCTAAACATACAGGTAACCTTAGCATACCAGCAGGCATAGCAAAGGACGCTGCTGGGCATGTATACCAGTCGAATGCAGTGCCTGTACAGGTGGTGGCTGGCTCCGTGGCAAGAAACCAACGCCAGCAAAGCATGATGGGAGACCCGATGGATGACCCCTTTGCTGCTATGCAACAACGCCAGATGCAGCGTATGCAACAAATGCAACGCCAAATGCAGCAGGCACAGCAACCACAACAACAATCACCTGCTAATGCACCTATTAATTCAAGTGATATAAATAAAGACCTTTTTATAAAGGTTACCGTAGATAAGAACAAAGTGCATGTAGGCGAGCAAATAACAACCAGCTATAAGCTATACGCGCGCATACCTATGCAAATAGGCATATCGAAGCTACCTTCTTTAAACGGCTTCTGGACACAGGACTTTGATATACCTAAGGGCAATATAAAGCCACAGGAGGAAGTTGTGAACGGGAAAAAGTACCAGGTGTTTCTCTTGAAAAAATCTGCATTATTTCCGCAGCAGGCAGGCACGCTGGAACTAGACCCTGCTGAAGCGCAAGGTGTGGCACGCATAATACAGCAGGTAAGGCAGCGCAATCCGTTTGCAGATATGTTTGATGACCCTGCCTTTCAGAATGCATTCGGGAGCCTGATGATGAATGACCCAGTGTTTAACAATGGTTTCTTTAATGCAATGGCTTATAAAGATGTGCCTGTGCATTTAAGAAGCACACCAATAAAAATAGAAGTACTACCATTGCCTGAAAAAAACAAGCCTGCTGATTTTGGCGGAGCTGTGGGCAATTTCAATATATCTGCCAATATTGACAAGAAGGATTTTACATCGGATGACGTAGCGTCGCTTACTGTAACCATAACAGGCAGTGGTAACCTGAAACTGATAGAAGCGCCAAAATTAAAATTGCCTAACGGGCTGGAAAGCTATGACCCTATAATAAAAGACACCGTAACCGGCCGCAGCACTACTATAAGCGGGTCTAAAATACTTACCTATGCTATAACACCGCAAACGCCGGGTGATTATGATATTCCTGCAATACCTTTTTCTTATTTCAATCCGCAGACAGGAAGCTATGTGAGCTTATCTACCCAGCCAATAAAAATACATGTAAAACAAGGTAAGAATTATAAGCCTAGTGCTAACAACTATGCTGCGCTCACTGATATACATAATATAGATACCAAGCCACTGCCAAAACTTTCTTTCAGCAGCAAACCATTACTCTTTAAACCTGCATACTGGTCGATGTATGGATTTCCGTTGCTGGCATTTATGGGCCTGCTGGTATGGCGCCGCCGCGAGGATGAGCTATCGAAAGATACTGTATTGCTGCGCAGCAGGAGAGCAAACAAGATAGCGCTGAAGCGCCTTGTAACTGCGCAAAAACTACTGCAGCAAAATAATGAAAAGCCTTTTTACGAAGAAATTTCCAAAGCGATATGGCTGTATCTTAGCGATAAGCTGAACATACCATTATCATCTTTATCACGCGAGAGTGCTGCCGGAGCATTGCAGGGCAGGAATATACCAGCCGCACTGCTTCAGAAAATTGAACAAGTGATGACAGATTGTGAAACAGCATTATATGCTAATGGCGGTAAGCAACAAATGAACCGTACCTATAACGACGCTGTGGATGTAATAAGCGAACTGGAAGAAACGATCTAAAAAAGCATGCAAAAAAAACTGTTCATACTATTTATTTTTTTATTTAGTGGTATAGCATCCGGCTTTGCTGAGGCACCTTATGACGGGTGGTGGCTTAAAGGAAATGCGCTTTACCAACAAAAAGAATATGATAGCGCCGTCTACTACTATGAGAAAATAGCTGCATTGCAGCCACAGAATGCCACAGTATATTATAACCTGGGCAATACTTACTACCGCCTGAATAAAATAGGGCCTGCGGTGCTTAACTACGAAAGAGCCCTGAACATAAACCCCAAATATAAAGAAGCAAAAGATAACCTGGCCCTTACGCAGGCAAGAATAGGCAACCGTATAGCCTCCGGCACTGATATATTCTTTGTGAAATGGTGGAAGTCTGCTACACAAGGAGAAACAGCCAGCACATGGGCTGTAGCAAGCCTACTGATATTTCTAATAGTAATTGCAGCACTAATAATAAAAAGATTTCGCGGCAATGCTATAAGGATACCATCGCAACTGGTAGGCTTTCTGTGCTTTGTATGGGTGGTGTGTATGGGTTTTGCTGTTACCGCTGCCAATAATAAGTCGGCTGGCAATAAAGCTGTGGTAATGCAAAATGATGCCCCGCTGCTAAACGGGCAAAAAGGAAAAACACAAAGCCTGGTACCGGAAGGCACTACCGTAGAAATAAAAGACAGCAATGATGGCTGGGTAGAAGTACTGCTGCCTGATGGCCGCAGGGGCTGGATGCAAACGAGCTTGCTCAATAAAATTTAGTCTTGTACTTTCACTGCTCATTGCTGCCATAAAGTATGACGAATTACCGGGTAAAAATGCCCCGCTGGATTAAAAAGCTTTTCCCGAAAGAGCTGGTATGGAAAATGCCCCCGGATAATAATCCATCTGTTTACTTAACCTTTGATGACGGGCCCCACCCTACAGCTACATACTATATACTGGAGCAGCTAAATAAGTATAATGCAAAGGCCACCTTCTTTTGTATTGGAAAAAATGTAGTGAAGTACCCTGAAGTCTTTGAACAAATAATAAAGCAGGGACATACTGTAGCCAACCATACGCACAACCATATGAATGGCTGGCACTCCGATAACCGGCCCTACCTAAGCAATATACTGAAGGCGGCGCGACACATAAACAGCCACTCTTTTCGCCCGCCATACGGACGGATAAAAATATCGCAGGCCAAAAGACTGCAGCGGGCCAAACCTGCATGGCGCATATATATGTGGGATGTGCTGAGTGGAGATTTTGATGTGAATATAAGCCCCCAGCAATGCCTGGATAATGTACTGACTAATATAGAGCCAGGCTCGATAGTAGTATTTCATGATAGTGATAAGGCGTGGGAACGTATGAGCTATGCACTACCAGGTGTGCTGGAATACTGCAAGCAACAGAACTGGGAAATGAAGGCACTGCCACAATACTAAATTTATGTACGTAGATACA
>JAFDXS010000162.1 GCA_018267795.1 Bacteroidota bacterium
CATCAGCTTACTCTACTTTAACAAGTACAGCACAGAACCTGATAAGCAATGCAACATATGGTGGCAACCAGACTTTTTCAGTACAATACAATGCAACTCCTGGTTTTGCATACCCTGCAGGTACATACACTACCAGCGTAGTATATACTGCCACTCAACTTTAGGATCTTTTTCATCCCTATATGAGAGTCCCTTTGGCGAGGGGCTCTTTTTTTATTTGTCGTATTGGGCTATTTTCAGCCATGCATTCACTTTTACTATTGCATGGGGCCATAGGGGCTCAAAGTCAGTTGGTGCCATTAGCAGCCTTACTCGCCAATAGTTATGATGTTCACTTGCTCAATTTTTCGGGCCACGGTGGCGAAGCTATCCCGGCACATCCTTTTTCTATAGAATCATTTGCTGAAGACGTAATAAAGTTCATGAAAGAAAAGGGTTTAGCGCAGGTATCTATTTTCGGCTATAGCATGGGTGGTTATGTGGCCATGTATCTTGCTAAGCACCATCCTGAAAAAATAAATAAAATAGTCACTCTGGCCACGAAATACCATTGGGATGAGGTCATTGCAGCCAAGGAAGTGCAAATGCTTGATCCTGAAAAAATAGAAATCAAAATACCTGCTTTTGCCAATGCATTAAAAGAACGCCACCTCCTTCAGAACTGGAAGGATGTTCTAGGCAAAACAGCAGAGATGATGAAAGCTTTAGGGCAACATAACACATTGCAGATAGAAGATTACGCTTCCATTACCGCTCCCGCCTTATTATTGCTCGGCGACAGAGATAAAATGGTAAGCATAGACGAAACTATTAATGTTTATAAATCCTTGCCTGCTGCTCAAATGGCCATTCTACCCAATACGGCGCATCCTATCGAGCAGGCAGACAAAGATCTGCTTGCGTATTTCATCAAAAGATTTATCCAATAAGCATTTATTATTATAAATAATAATATTGCTTAATCTTCACAAAATCCTCACATCTATTTTGCTGCGCACATAATAGCATACAGTCTTTTTTCTATTACCTTTGGCAGATACATTTTTACTGCAAAATACATGAAGAAAAATATAGCCTTAATGGCAGGCGGTTACTCTGGAGAGCATATTATATCCATACAATCTGCAAAGACCATTGAGAAAAACCTTGATCCTGAGCTTTATAATGTTTATAAAATTATTGTTACGAGAGAGGATTGGACTTTTGAAGCAAACGACGGGCAAAGGATATCTGTAGATAAAAATGATTTTTCTATCGCCGTAAAAGGTGAAAAAATAAAATTCGATGCAGTATTTATAGTTATCCACGGCACACCGGGCGAGGATGGCCGCATACAAGGTTATCTTGATATGTTGCAAATACCTTATACCACCTGCAATTCTATAGTATCTGCGCTCACTTTCAATAAGAGTTATTGCAATAAGGTAGTGCGCGATTTTAAGGTGGTAAATATTGCCAACTCCGTGCATCTTATTAAAGGTGAACCATATTCTGTTGGCGCAATACTGGAGCAGATAAAAATGCCGGTATTTGTAAAGCCAAATGAAAGCGGCTCCAGCATAGGGGTGAGCAAAGTAAAGTCCGTAGAGGAGTTATTGCCTGCTATAGAAAAAGCCTTTGGCGAAGATGACCAGGTACTTATAGAAGAATATATAGAAGGCCGCGAGCTCACTATTGGTGTGTATAAAGTAAATGGCTATTTGCATACATTGCCTGCTACCGAGATCATCAGTAAAAATAAATTTTTTGACTACGAAGCAAAATATACCCCCGGTATCACCAATGAGGTGACTCCGGCGCAAATAGATGATAATATCAGGGAACAGCTGGAATCCAAAGCTTCCTATATCTATCGTCATCTTAATTGTCGTGGGGTAGTGCGCATGGATTTCATCCTGCAAAAGCAAACCAACAAACTCTTTTTCCTTGAGGTCAATACCACTCCGGGCCAAAGTGAAAATAGCATCTTGCCTCAGCAGGTGGCGGCTGCCGGTAATAATTTGAAGGATTTTTACGGGGCGTTGGTAGAAGATTGTATTAAAATGCAGTCTTAAGACTATAACTTATATTGCACTATTATAGCGTATGGCTTTGAATGAAAAAATAAGAACTTCCTTTTTATACAATCTGATCATTGTACTGTTGCTCTGCACTGTACTATATCTTCTTTTCTTTGCCAGCCTCAAGTGGGTAACAAGGCATGGCGAAGAGGTAAAAATACCAAATGTAACAGGAATGGATATGAAGGCAGCCCTGACACAGCTGGAGGGGATGGGCTTTGAGGTATATGTTGACTCTACTTACGAGCCTAAAGAAAAACCTTATGCCGTACTAAAGCAAATACCCGAAATAGCATCTGTTGTAAAAACAGGCCGCACTGTATTTATTACAGTCAATAAAACAACGCCGCCTGCTACACCAATGCCCAATCTGGTAAGCCTTTCCTACCGGAGTGCAGAAATGATATTGAAAAATTATAAGCTCATACTCGGCGATACTACATATAAACCGGATATAGCAAAGGGCGCAGTACTTGCACAGTTGTATAATGGGCAGGAAATACGCCCTGGGCAAATGATACCTGAGGGCAGTAAGATAAGTCTTGTATTAGGCGATGGTCTCGGCATTACGCAGTTCAATGTCCCTAATGTTATAGGTATGACACCCGATGAAGGCATTGCTGACCTTACCGGCAATGGCTTAAATGCTAATGTTGTATGGGATGCGGACATTACAGACTCAGCTACTGCACTTATATACAACCAAAGCCCTAAGCCATTTAATGATTTAGGTGCGCCTAACAGGATAAAGGCCGGCGACTTGATAGATGTGTGGATTAAACAAAATCCTACAACCGAAGAAATGGAGCAAAATAAAAATGCAGTTGGAGGAGTTAATAAAGGTGATACAGCAAAAGGAGACGAAAATCAACCACCGGCACCGTAGATGAGAGTAGTAGTTTGTTACATAGCAATTTTCTTTCTTTTTATCGGGTATGGCTTTGCTCAGGAGCATATTGCACCTTTAGGTTATAATCCTGTAATTAAAGAAGCAGCAAAAAAAGACATTGGCCGTTTCTCTAAAAAAACAGCGCTAAGTCTGCCTTTTTTTGAAGATTTCACTAACTACGATGTATTTCCTGATAACACCAAATGGGCAGACCACGAGGCATACGTGAATAACACAATGTGTGTAAACCCAATAAGTAGGGGAGTGGCCACACTCGATGCGTTGAATCAATATGGCACGCCCTACGATAGCTTTTACAATACAGTTCAATTGTATTGTGATAGCCTCACCACGCAGCCTATCGATTTAAGTACATACACACCGGCAGACAGTATATACCTTAGCTTTTTCTTTCAGCCCGGCGGCAATGGCTTTTATCCATTAACAGACGATTCCCTGATGTTGTTTTTCAAGCATGGCAGTGATTGGGTAAAGGTATGGTCAGACACCGGCAGTATGGTGCAGCCCTTCCGCCAGGTTATGATACCTGTTAACGACACAGCATATTTTAATGATAGTTTTCAATTCCGTTTTGTAAACCTGGCAGCATTCCAGTTCAGCGGTTCTACCTGGAATATCGATTATATAAGAATGAATGCAGGTCGAAATTTGTTTGATACAACCGTAAATGATGTAGCATATACCTCCGATCCTTCTAATATTCTCAACGATTATACAGCTATGCCGTATCGCCAATTCCTGGCAAACAAATCAGGGGAATTAGCCACTCAGCTGTCAGATAGTATCAGGAACAATTATGATTTACCAAAGACAATAAATTACGGTTATATAGCCCGCGAGCTTAGTAGTGGCACTGTGTTGGGCAGTGGCACCGGCAGCACAAGCATAGCCGGCGGTGGCAGCGTAGCGCAGGTAAGTTTTCCTGCATATACTACCAGCACCCCAATAGCTGGCTTAGACGATAAGATCATTTTCGAAAACAAATTTTACCTGCAATCACCCGCCGCCGCCGATTCACGGCCTAATGATACCTGTATTAAGGATCAGGTATTTGATAACTATCTCGCCTATGATGATGGCACTGCTGAGATGTCATATTATCTCAATCTGTCAGCTACATTGCCGGGCAAAGTTTCTATAGAGTATCATCTTAACCAGCCGGATACCTTGCGCGGCCTTGCTATATACTTTGGCAGGCAGGTGCCCTTAGCTCTTAATAAGCCGTTCTCCATCATCATTTATAAATCTTTAGCAGGCGTCAACGGTTTTGCGTGAGCAGGATTTCTATTTTGCCAACTATGCAGATACTATAAATCACTTTTATTTTTACAGGCTCGATACACCTGTGGTAATGCCAAGGGGTATTTTTTATGCCTGTTCTATGCAGCCTGCCTACAGCGGTGCTGATAGCCTGTATTATGGCCTTGATGTCAACCGGCGCAATGGGAATCATGCCTATTATAATGTTTTAAGCAGATGGGTTTCATCTTCCGTTCAGGGTGCTATCATGATCAGGCCTGTCTTGGGGCAATACATGCGTGGTACGGATGTTGGTAGTATGGTTAAAAATGATGACAAATGGACAATGTGGCCAAACCCTGCAAGGGATATACTTCATATAGATTATAGTTCCAACAAAAAGGTAGCTTACGAAGTTGTGAACATCCAGGGTAGCAAAGTAATGGCAGGTAGTATTAATGCAGAACAAAATATTAATATTGCAGCGCTTGCACCGGGTATGTATTTTATACGCTTATCTTTTAATGGTGTAAGCGGTACCAGTCAAAAATTTGTAAAGCAGTAACAATGCAGAATATAACAGTAGAAGAACTTAAAGCACGTCTTGATGCAGGCGAACATCTTAATATACTCGATGTTCGTGAACCGGCTGAATATGCTCAATTTAATATCAATGGAAAGCTTATTCCATTAGGACAAATAATGGGCATGCAGTTCGATGATATTGAAGACTGGAAAGATCAGGAAATTATAGTGCACTGTCATGCAGGTATGCGCAGCATGCAGGCATGTATGATGTTGGAAACTGCAGGCTTCTCAAACCTGAAAAACCTTACAGGTGGCATGAAGGATTGGCAGGAGAAATACGGAAATGCAACAATATAAATAATAAATTTAGCCTTCAGGGTAGAGAAGAAGATTATGCATGAAATAGAGCCATATTACAACTGGAGGCATCTTTATACTGCAGAGGAAGATGAGTTTTCGCCATTCTTTGGTCGCGAGTATAGTGAGTTTGAATTTACCAATACAGTTTACAATTATTACATACACCCCCAATGGGATGAGTTCGGTTCACGCACCCTTTATATGAAGGTGCTCTTCGCCGACTATGAGCTTAATTATGCTATTATCGAACTGATAGGCGAATGGAATGATGCTGTGGAAAATGATATAATGCAGCTCAAACGCTCCGTGATAGATTTAATGATAGCAAAGGGTATCACCAAGTTCATATTAATAACTGAAAACGTACTCAACTTTCACAGCAGCGATACCGATTACTACGAGGAATGGTACGAAGACATAAAAGACGAAGGAGGTTGGATAGTTTCTGTAGATATGCCCGAACAAACGCAATATGATTTCCAGCGTTCCCATATCGACAGGTATGTTCATCTGATGGAAGTTCCCGCATGGCGCACCTTTCAACCGCAGCATTTCTTCCAGTTGGTTGACAACCAAATGCTCCGCCTCCTCGATTAAATAAAAAAAATAACAAATGTTACTAAGGTCCGTTTCAGGACCTTTTTTAATTTTTACTTTTTCATTTTTAATTTAAGAAATGTGGACATCTTTATTTGGAGTCCGGATGTTAACGTTAGTAACTTGCCAATTAGGCCAGATGGCGACCAAGGTCGTCATGTCGACAGCAAGGGAGGCATCTCCTGAAAGCATGCAATTAGCCCAATCAAGGACTAACTGCATAAAAGCTCTTTGACATACTGTAAACCCTAAAATAGGACTCTTCCTTTCGAGAGGCCAGAAGTGTCCCATGTCCGAAAAATGTGACATTTTGGGACATTTTGTTACTTTTTATAAAAAACTAATAACTTAGCAAAATAGCACCCCGCAGCCATTCACACTATCTGAAATGTCCCAAAAAAGAATTCTACCCGCAATGGGAGTTTTTCTAAAAGCAGCTGTTTGTTAGCTATTAAAAGATGCAACACATTCCTATGTTGTTAATTAAACTTTATCCTGCATTTTCTGTTATTTATCGCAGGAATATCCGCA
>JAFDXS010000163.1 GCA_018267795.1 Bacteroidota bacterium
CGATAGAGGCTAAACGCATAGCAGACTACATTGTGTTTTTCTATGCTTCCGGCCTGCAAGCTCATTTCAAGCTGGAGGAGGAATATGTATTTTCCCTATTGCCAAAAAATAATGAGCTACGCGTTAAAGCTGAAGCTCAGCATAGTAAACTAAAGGAATTGGTTGATATTTTGAAATTAACTTATAATGCAGATATTCTTCTACAGTTTGCTGAATTGCTTGAGCAGCACATACGATTTGAAGAACGTGAGCTATTCAATTTTATTGAAGTGAATGCTTCTTCCGAACTGTTGCTAAACGCAGCATCGGCTATAAGCAACTACGCAAGAAATGATAAAGCGAACTGGAACGATGAATTTTGGGCAAAAACTTATTAAGTATGTTTTCTAAATCTTGTGAATATGCAATTAGAGCGGCTATATATATAGCCGCAGAAAGTAGCCAGGATAAAAAAGTTGGTATTGACGAAATATGCGATCATATAGAAGCGCCTAAGCATTTTACAGCTAAAATCCTTCAGATACTTACCAGGAATAAAATTGTAAGCTCTCAAAAGGGAGTGAATGGCGGCTTTTACATTGATAAGAATCAATCTAAAAAGACATTAATACAAATAGTATCGGCTATAGATGGTAATGTATTATTTACAGGCTGCGGACTTGGACTAAAAGAATGCTCTGAAGTAGAACCTTGCCCATTGCATGATAAATTCAAAGGGATAAGGGCAGGAATAAAGAAGATGCTGGAAGAAGCGACTATTGAAATAATGGCGGGAAAATTAAAGAAGGGAAGAGGTTTCCTGAGAATAGAATAAAATTTTATTTAATTAAAAGATTAAAAGGTCTTTTTATGCTTCTATATAAAAAAGCAATGGCTGAAAGAAACAAATGGTTAACCATTGCACTAATAAATCTTTGTATTGTAGCATTGTTGGGATTGCTGTTGAGAAGTAAAATATTATTTTCTATTCCAGGGATTGATTTTAAAAACTTGCTTCATGCACATTCTCATTTTGCCTTTGGGGGATGGGTAACTTTATGCTTGCTTACCCTAATGACCTATGAAATACTTCCGCCGGAATACAGTGTGTTGCGTAAGTATAAGCTGGGGCTAACAATACTCCTGATTGCAGCAATAGGGATGTTGTTTAGCTTTCCATTTCAAGGGTATGCATTTTTCTCCATCTTCTTCTCTACTTTATTCATTTTTGGAACGTATTTCTATAGCTGGATATTTTTGAAAGACCTCTTTAGAAGTAAACCACGGAAAGCGATTGCTATTCTGTGTGTTGTAGCCTTATTGTCGTTATCGTTTTCGTCTGTTGGGCCCTTTACTTTGGCTTATATGCTTGCTTCCCATTCTGTAAATACCCTGCTATACAGGGATTCCATTTACACCTATCTGCATTTGCAGTATAACGGTTTTTTTACGTTGAGCGTATTTGCTTTATCCTTTCACTATTTTGGTAAGATACTCACAACGTCAGCAATAAAAACTGTAAACCGGTTTGCAATTATTTTATCTATATCTGTGGTGCCCACTTTATTCCTTTCTTATTTATGGCACTTTACTAATCTTGCTATACGTTCAATGGCTATTCTGGGCTGTGTATTATTGATGTTTACGGCTATTCAATTTGTAAAGATGCTGTTGTCAATGAAACCTGCATTCAAGACAATGAATCCATTTTCGCGAAAAATCGGCTTATTGTCTATGATTGCGTTCATACTAAAAACGATAGTACAAATAGGCCTTATCTTCCCGGCAATTGGTAATCGTGTGTTTGGGGACAGACCGATGATCATTGCTTATTTGCACCTGGTAATGCTTGGTTTTGTTAGTCTTTTCCTGCTTGCATATCTTATACAGGTAAACTATTTCGAGTCAACTAAAAGCGTGACACGGTATGGAATTATCGGTTTTTCAATAGCGGTTATTGCAAATGAGATAATATTACTTGCTCAGGGTTTATCTGCAATGCTAATGATAAGTGGCTCATTGTACCCTTTATTATTGTGGTTTGCAGCCGTGGGCCTGTTTGTTAGTGCGGCATTTGTTGCAGGGACATCTATCGGTCATTTCAGGGTCAGGCATAAACAGGTTGTAGTGTATTCATGAATAAAAATATTTTAACCATAAAAATTAAGTATATGAATGAGTCATTAGTTATAGATGTAACAGTAATAGAGGCGCGTTTGAAGCATCCTACTATTTTTAATGCATTTGATCAATTAGATGGTGGAGATGCTATTCTTCTGCACAACGATCATGATCCCAAGCCTTTGTATTATCAGCTTCTGGGAGAAAGAGGGAATTGCTTCTCCTGGGCTTATAAACAAAGTGGCCCTGAAATATGGGAAGTGGAGATACGCAAAAATGTACCTGGCAAGCAAGCGGAAACGCTTGGTGAAATAGCAAGTAAAGATCTGCGTAAGGCAGAGGTCTTTAAAAAGATGGGTTTAGATTTTTGCTGCGGTGGTAAAAAGAGCCTGGAGGATGCATGTAAGGAAAAAGGACTGGATTTAACAGAAGTAAAAGCAGCGCTGGAAAATGTATCGCATACTCAATCTACAAAGCCTTCTTACGATTTTAGCACCTGGCCTTTATCATTCCTTTCCGACTATATAGTGAATGTACACCATGCTTATGTAAACCAAAATATGCCTTTGTTACTTGATCTTAGCCAAAAAGTAGCCGGGCATCATAGAGCATCGAATCCTGAACTTAAACAGGTATATGATAAAGTAGATGAGATGTTTTGTGAGTTAAAAATTCATCTGAAGAAGGAAGAGAATATACTTTTCCCATACATAAAACAACTTGAAAATGCTAAAGGGAGTGCAGTGCCAAGAGCGTTTGCCTCTGTACGGCAGCCTGTATCTGTAATGGAACATGACCACGATATAGTAGGAGACCTCGCCAAAGAAATAAGAACGATAACGAATAACTACAGTTTGCCTGCAAATGCCTGTAACAGCTATGCCCTTTTATATAAGAAACTGGAAGAATTCGAAGATGATCTGCATGTGCATATTCATCTTGAAAATAATATACTGTTTCCTAAGGCAATAGAAATGGAAAACGCATTGTGATTATACCCCCGCGAGGCTGGAGGATTACCTGCAGCCTCGCATAGTTTTACAAGTATGGTTGTTAACTCTCGTATAGAAATGGAGCAGTGAAAGCAAATATGCATCGCAATTATAGATCCTTTCTTTTGAAAACCTTTGCAGACATGAGCAAGGGTATGATGACCCAGAATGACATACAGAAGATAGTATATATACTGCCGGTAGCTGAGCCCATAAACTTTTTGAATAGCGCACCTGAATAGCCCATCATTACTGCTACGTCCAGCTTTAGGAGAACCAGTATGCGCGCGAGATCTACCGGGTTCAGTGATATAAGACCCAGGAGTGGTTGGTCAATTGGATAGTCGCTGAAAGAAAATATAAATGAAAGCAGGAGGCCATCAAATAGCAATGTGAAAAATAATGCTGTAATTATTGCCGCACCTATGCCTTTAGTTTTATCTTTAAATAGTACAAATATTACCAATGCAAGGGCCGAAAATATTAATGTAAGAAACAAGCCACTGAGTATTAATGTTAAAGATGCCAGGTCGTAACTGAACAGGCAAACCGGAATGCCCACACCTATAAGATAGGCAATGCTCAATGCGAATGCTACACCGCTATACTCTGCCAGTAGCATCGTTTTTCTTTTTATAGGCTGCGCCAGCAATAGCTCAATGAACTCAACTGAATTGAAAAAATAGATGGTGGCAAACAACATGCTGATGATAGGGACAAACAGCAACGTAATGTTCAGGAGGCTTAATAAGCCCTTTGAGGTATTGCTGCCTGTAGCTAATACACTAACAGAAAGGGCCGCTAAAATAAAGGTATAAACAAGTACTGTTTTATTCTTTATCAGGTCCAGCAATACATATTTTATTATTGTCCTCATACAGTTATTAGTTTTTTCGGTTGTTCATTTTTCATGATAGATGCTATTACCTTGTTTAGCTTGTCCTCGCCGGTTAAAAATTTCAATTCATCTATAGTATTATAAAATTTCAGCTTTCCATCCTGCAGGTATACTACGTGGCTGGCTATTTCATCAAGGTCGCTGAGTACATGAGATGTAATAAGAATAAGCTTGCCGTTTGCGCATTCTTTCGCTATTTTTTCTTTTAATATTTCGCTTGCTACGGGATCGAGGCCAGCTGTGGGCTCATCCATAATGAAGACCTCCGGCGAGAAAAGAAATGCCAGGCAAGCGCTTACTTTTTGCCGGGTACCACCGGAAAGGCTGCGCATGGTTTTATTCTGATATGCAGGTATATTATATAGCTCTATCAGTTCTTCATCAAAGCGGGTGCAATCTTTGCGTATTTCTTTCAGCATTTTTATTACCTGGCCTATGGTCATATTTTCAGGGTAGCGTCCTATCTGTGGCATATAGCCTATTTGAGACCTGTATGCCCAGTCTTTTTTTATTTCCTTACCGCCTATTTTTATAGTTCCACTTTCGGGTATAACCAGGCCTAATATTGATTTTATTAGGGTTGTTTTGCCAGACCCATTTGGGCCCAATAATGAAATAGCCTGTCCGCGTTCAAAGCTCAGGTTAATATTATCCAGGGCTTTAAACTTTCTATAAGATTTTGTCAGATGCTCGATTGTGATCATAGTTTTGCCTTTTTCATTAACGGGTAATCATCTCTTAACTTGTCTGGTATCAATGTGGGTAATACCTTTTCTACCTGCTCCATAACATCTGTCAGCAGGCTGCGATATAGTATCATTGTAGATGGTATCTTTTCTGTGATTACGGAATATACACTAACCGGATAGTATGGTACGTCGCCTATGTTGTTTTTATTAAGATCGTAGCCATCATATTTGTCCCAGTAGTTGTGATCAAATACATTCATTACCATATTGCCATTGGTAGCTACATCAAATGAGTTGCCGATAAAATTATTGCCAATAACATTGCTGCCACTGCAACTGGCTTGTACGCGCATTGCCCAGCCATTATCCTGGAAGAGGTTTTGTTTCACGTCTACATGCGTAGTGCTTTCCATGTGTATGCCTACCGTGTTACGGATGAAGTTGTTATGCTCTATGCGGCTATCTGATATTTCTTTTAGTAACAGCCCATAAGATGCATCGCCCCAGTTGTGGAGAAAAGAGTTGTTATACATCACCACATGTTTAGAATACATAACGGCAACGCCTGCTCCGTTATCTTTAAAGATGTTTTGGGTGTAGGTGTCGCTATGGGAGAACATAAAATGTAAGCCATAACGGACATTTTCATAAGATCTATTGCTTATGATGTGTGAATTTGTAACAAACTCGAAATAGATACCGTCTCTATGCCCTGAAATATCATTGTCCTGTATCAGCAGATCGTCGCAATGCCATGCATGTATGCCATTTCCACCATTTAGTTCATCTTTATGATTAGAATGGATTGTGTTGTTTGCAACATAACAGCGGGTAGCATTTTGAAGATATACGCCGAATGTATTGTCAATTAGTTTATTGTTTTTTATTACTACGGCCTTTGCATTTACTATTCTTATACCTGCCATATCTATAATGCTGGTATTCCCGATGTTTTGGACCTGTATGCCTTGTATTACAGCAGAGTCTGCGGTAACGATCAATGCCTGGTACTTATTACTGGCATCTATTACGGGGAAATTTTCGCCAATGACTGTTAAGCGCTTATCGATTGTAATGTCATGCTCTTTGTAAAAACCTTTCTTTATTAGCAGCGTGTCTCCATTATGGGCTTTGCGAACTGCATTGTGGATGCCGTTAGGTGTTGCGACGACCTTAATGACCTCAGCCTTAGCTGAAATGGCCCATCCTAAAAATATAATTGCTATAATGTTTTTCATCCTACTTCAGGTCCTGCCATTTTAGTAATCCGCCATGAGAGTTGTCGCCTGGTATTACAGCATTTTTTTCATCGCTAAAGGCTGCATAGTCTCCATTCATAGGCGTTTTTAACGCCTCGCTATGTATATATATAGCTGTATTGGCATCTAGAAAAGAAGCAGTTGGGTTACTGTAGTTTGCAACAAATATTTTAGCATCGCTATTTGGCAGATTGTTTTCACTCATGTATTTCAGCAAGCAGCCCATGTCGTCAAATTTGTATGCCTTCCCTTTACTTGTGAGTATTTCTGCAGCAAAGCGTTTA
>JAFDXS010000164.1 GCA_018267795.1 Bacteroidota bacterium
CTTCAACGGCCGTAGTATGGACGTATACATAGCCAAGCTGCGCAAATACCTCAAAGAAGACAGCAGTGTGGAAATAGTAAACATTCATGGCAATGGCTTCCGCCTTGTAGTACCTGAATAAATTGACTTAGTTAATTTAATATAGTAAAAGCCGGGCAATGCCTGGCTTTTTCATTTTGGCATTATTTGGAGCTACAACACCGGAACATTGCAAAAAAAAGACTACCTCACAATATTGATTGGCCTAAGCTATTGATTGTCAATGGGTGCATGCCCCATTTGTGCCCCATCTTTAGTGGTAAGTCTGGGATTAAGGTATAATTCTGAGAAAAAATTGCTGTTTTTGCGATTTTTGTCTGAATGCCTGTTCTGAATTGGCTTTCGGCGGATTGACTTAGGGTATAATTGGGTATAAAGGGTATAACACCTCCCGGTCTTCCTAAAGTGAGGAGAATTTATTTGGGTTTACAGTATGTCAAAGAGCTTTATGCAACCGTACTTTATTTAGCCAATTGCACAGGTCAGAGATATTTCCTTACAGTCGACATGACGGCCCTGGTGAGATTCCGTCCTGATTTGGCAAGGTACTATTATTAACAAGGGGTTTCCAAGAAATCATATCCACATTCTGCGAATTAAAAAGTCAAAATTGAAAATTCAACATGTGAGTGATTTGGGTAGCAGCGTAGCTTGAGCTATGGGTATTGATGTCTTTTTACTTTCTATTATATACTTTCTACTTCCAAACAAGATTGCTACTTTTGAGCCCTGATGAAGCACCTACCAAATTTGCTCACACTTGCCAACCTGTTTTGCGGTTGCATAGCTATTGCCTTTATTCTCAACTCTCAGCCTTTTCTCACTACTGACGCTCAGTATTGGGTCATAGGCACTGAGCAGGCATATTGGGGTGGCATATTTATAGGCATTGCTGCCCTCTGCGATCTGCTGGATGGCTTTGCTGCAAGGGCGCTTAAGGTATTTTCTCCTATAGGCAAAGACCTCGATTCTCTCGCAGATCTCGTTTCATTTGGCGTAGCCCCTTCTATGATATTGTTTAAAATGCTGTGGGGTGCGTACATGCGCCAGCCCAATGCTATAGATACACCCATGTTGTCTATGACACCAGCTTTCCTGGTAGCATGCTTTGCGGCGCTTCGACTGGCTAAATTTAATATCACTGCCACCGAACAAAAATGGTCGTTCAAAGGCTTGCCTGTGCCTGCCGTTGGCTTGTTCGTGGCCTCCTTTCCATTGATCAACTGGTTCAACCCTATGGGTATAGGCGCTATGCTGCAAGGCAAGTGGACCATCTACCTTATTATAGCCATTCTCTGCTGGCTCATGGTATCCAATATCCGCTTCTTCAAGTTCATGCCGGAAAAGTGGAAACTGAACTACCTTTGGCCACAGCTTATTATAGTTATAGGTACACTGGTTGCCATACCATTTCTTAAGATAGCTGCTATACCGCTGGCTTTTATACTATACGTATTATTATCACTCGTTTACAAACGCCCGGAAACAGCGGAAACTGCAAATATTTAATTACTACTTAGAAAAACTATAGAATGAAATACATAGCTCACATCAACATAATGCCGCTTAAAGAATTGCTTGATCCTCAAGGCAAGGCAGTAAACAACAGCCTGCACAACCTGGGCCTTAGCCAGGTGCACGACGTGCGCATAGGCAAGCATATTACCCTAAGCCTGGAAGCTGCAAGCAAAGAAGAAGCACAACAAGCTGCACAGGATGCCTGCAAAAAGCTGCTTGCCAACCAGGTAATGGAATCATTTGATTTCACTATTACTGAAGCTTAATATTTGTCACAACAATAAATTACCCCGCAGCATTGGGCCTTTACCTCATACCATCACCTATTGGCAACCTGGGAGATATTACCTACCGGGCGGTAGAGGTACTGAAAAACGCTGATGGCATATTGTGTGAGGATACCCGCACCAGCTCTGTACTCTTGCGCCACTACAATATCCAAAAGCCGCTCACGCCTTACCATCAGCACAACGAGCATAAGGTACTGGGCTATCTTATAGAGCAATTACAGGCAGGCAAAACTTATGCATTGATAACAGATGCCGGAACGCCCGGCATCTCAGATCCCGGCTTTTTGCTGGTACGGGAGTGCATAAAAAACAATATACCCGTAGAGTGCCTCCCAGGGGCCACAGCCTTTGTACCGGCATTGGTACAGTCAGGCATACCTTCCAACAGGTTTGTATTTGAAGGCTTTTTGCCCTTAAAAAAAGGCAGGCAGACAATGCTAAAGCTGCTGGCTACCGAAGAGCGCACCATTATCCTTTATGAATCTCCCCACCGCCTGGTAAAGACATTGCATGAACTGGCCGCTGCATTTGGTCCTGAGCGCCCCGCCGCCGTTTGTCGCGAACTCACCAAAATGTTTGAGGAAACCCGCAAAGATACCCTCGCAGCACTCGCGCAGTACTACGAGGCACACGCCCCAAAAGGGGAAATAGTGCTCGTTATAGCAGGTCAGCCATAATTTTTCCTGGAGTATTAATGCATTGGTTGCGTACTGGTATCCATAGTGTTGGTATTAGTACCATCAGCCGGATGTTGAGTAGTATCGGGCACTGCAGGACTTGCCATAGTATCAGTCACAGTATTCATCGTTGAATCTGAGGTATTTGTATTTCCGGTATTCTTATTCCCGCAGGAAATAACGAAAAATCCCATTGCCATAGTAAACACAGCCAGTTTAAACAGTTTCATAGTGCTCAATTTTTTGCTCTATTTACCTATAAATTCCCTGCCAGCTACCAGATGGGGCACGAAAAAGCCACCTGCGAAACAAGTGGCTTTTCATTATTACTATTAAAACTTATTTAGTTTTAGTAGTAGTTGTAGTTGTTTTAGTTTCCATTTTCTTAGCTGTATCAGCTGTCATAGCAGCTTTAGTAGTGTCAGCAGTAGCTGGAGCTGCAGGAGTTGCAGTCATTGTGTCAGCTGGAGCTGGAGCTGGAGTAGCTGTAGCAGTAGAATCAGTAGTAGTAGTTGAAGAAGAGTTGCTGCCGCAAGAAGCTACAAACATACCCATTGCTAAAGCGAAGATTCCGAATTTTACGAATTTCATGACTTATTGTATTTTTTAGAATGATTTAATACAGATTTATACTGCAAATAGAAAAAGGTAACCCATGTTTTATAATTTTTTTTTAAAGCCGGTGTTTTAAGGGTAAAAAGCCTCTTTTCATGCTTATCTTTGGTAGAACACATCATAAATAATTATTTAAGAAAGAATTTCCCTTCGCATAGGGTTACTTTTTGCTTAAAACAGGATTAATCATTGAATAGCAAGCCCCTAAATACCGAACAGCATATACTGGCAGAGCTTGCCAGGGGAGACAGGGCCGCTACCGCACAGGTATATAACCAGCATTATAAGACTATTAATAACTGGCTTATTAAAAATGGCGGCTCGGCTTCAGATGCAGCAGATATTTTTCAGGAAGCTATGGTAGTGCTCTTTGAGAAGGCCCAGACGGTTGAGTTCAGGCTCAATTGTAAAATTGGCACCTATTTATTTGCGGTAAGCAAACATTTATGGTACAAGAAGATTGAAAAGCAGCGCAATCAACCGATTACGCTTCCGGACAATGCGGGTATAGATGAAGGTAGAGACTGGGCGTATGAGGACGATATAAATGCGCACGTGGAACGTGAAACGCATTATACCCAACTCAATAACGCACTGGAGCAACTGGGCGAACCATGCAGTTCCCTGCTGAAGGCTTTTTATCATAAAAATAAAAGCATGCAGGAAATAGCAGCAGATTTCGGGTACACAAACCCGGATAATGCAAAAACCCAGAAATATAAATGCCTGGCGCGCTTGCGTAAATTGTTTTACGGGGTACAGGCTAAATAAGGAAAAAACATTATGTCGATAGACAATAACCATATATGGAACCTTGCAGAAGCTTATGCAGCAGGCACAATGCCTGAGGCAGAAAAGAGTGCACTGCTGAGCCGCCTTCAAACTGAACCGGCTTTTGCAGCAGAGTTTCATGAATGTGTTAATATGCTCCGTTCGCTGGAAGGCAGTGGCAGACAGCAACAGTTCCGCTCCATGCTGCAGGATGTACACCAGGAAGCAGCAACTAAACCTACCCGCAGCATACCATTAAGCACGCATTATTGGCGCACAGCTGCTATTGCTGCGGGTATAGCATTACTTACTTCCGTTACTACCTACTGGTCATTCAACAGGCCGGATAAAAGAAATGCAACTCAATACAATGTTTTGCGCCGTGAGATAGAGAACATCAAACGTTCGCAAAATCAACTGATAGAAAATATTAAAACAGCCAATACCAGCGCGCCTGCTTTACCCGCACGCTACACCGGTACAGGCTTTGCCATTACCAATGATGGCTACCTTGTAACCAGCAACCACGTGGTAGATGGTGCCGATTCAGTTTATATCCAGAACCGCGACGGAGTTTACTTTAAAGCTACTGTTAAGGCATCTGATCCTAAAAATGATATTGCCATCTTAAAGGTTCAGGATTCTAAGTTCCGATTTGGCAAGACCGATGTTCCATATACATTTTCAGCTTCTAAATCAGGCCTGGGTGCGCGTATATATACCCTTGGTTTCCCTGAAGATGAAATTATCTATAACGAAGGTTATATAAGTGCCAAGAATGGTTATGAGGACGACTCCATGCAGTACCGCCTGCAGCTACCGGCTGACCCCGGCCAGAGTGGCGCCCCTGTACTGGATGCTAAGGGCAATGTGCTGGCTATAATAACTGCAAAGGGCAACAAGGATGAGGGTAATACCTACGCCGTAAGCTCTAAAGCTGTACTGCAACTGATGCATTCTATAAGAAGGGACCTGAGCATACACTTCCCTAAGAATAATAAGCTAAGCAACCTGGATCGCGAACAGCAGATACAAAAGCTTGAATACTATACCTGCTCTGTAAAAGTTTACAAAAAATAAAAATATATCCCTCTTTAAGGGCGGCAGCTTCCTCTGCTGCCTTTTTTATGCCCCGAATTTTGACAATATTTATAAAAATGTGGAATGCTTTAATCATTAACTTTGCGGCTTCCAAGTATTTACTTTGAGCATCATAAGCAATTATCTTCTTTCCCGCAGTAAGAATCCTAAGGGAGAAATGTCCTTCATAGACCATGTGGAAGCACTCCGCTGGCATGTAATACGCTCTGTGATAGTGGTTTTCGTGATGGCGATATTTGTCTTTATCAAAGTAGAGTGGATATTCGACCATATAATACTCGGCCCTGCTCACAATGACTTTATTGCTTACAAATGGTTTTGCTGGCTGGCACAGGTGCTGCATATAGACGCGCTTTGCCTGGGTGAGATAAAGATCAAATTTCAGAATACGGAGCTTGCAGGGCAGTTTGTGATGGCGCTCTCGGTATCACTGTTCCTTGGTTTTATCTTGTCATTTCCATATATACTCTGGGAGCTATGGAAATTTATTAAGCCGGCGCTAAAACCTACTGAAATAAAATATGCGCGCGGGCTAGTGTTCTGGTGCTCTATCCTGTTCTTTGTTGGGGTGCTGTTTGCTTACTATATCATAGCGCCGTATACTATTAACTTCTTTGGCGCGTACCAGTTGAGTCCTGCCTTTCAAAATATTATTACCATGGACAATTACTACGATACCATGAACGACCTGATATTAGGTATGGGTATCGTTTTCGAATTGCCTATTATAGTGTATTTCCTCTCGCGCGTAGGCATACTGACCCCTAAAATACTAAGGGAGAAACGCCGCTACGCTATCCTTATACTCTTTATACTGGCAGAAGTTATTACTCCGCCGGACTGGTTCAGTTGTTTCTTAGTATTTATACCTTTGTACATATTATATGAACTTTCTGTGGTGGTAAGCAACCGCGCAATGAAGGAAAGAAAGAAAAGACTTGCAAAAGAAAATAGCTAAACAATGAATAAAACTGTTTTTAATCAGCAAATGCCGCTTGCTATTGGCTCTGACCATGCAGGCTACGAGTATAAAGAAGCTATAAAGAAAGTACTGGTAAGTGCAGGATGGATGGTAGATGACAAGGGCACCTACAGCACAGATAGCACAGACTATCCTGACTATGCACACCCGGTAGCCAAGATGGTAGAAGATGGCAAAGCAACTGTAGGGGTGCTGATATGCGGCAGTGGCGAAGGCGT
>JAFDXS010000165.1 GCA_018267795.1 Bacteroidota bacterium
AAATATGGGCTGCTGTACCATCAGCATACTGCATATAGCTATTTACCTATATCCTCATTCCACAGTGCAGGGTTATTGCTTATAAATTCCTGCATCATTTCAATGCATGTTTTGTCGTTAACTACTATTAGCTCAACTCCCTTATTTCTTAGTAGTTCTTCCGCACCCAGGAAGCTTATATTCTCTCCTATTACTACTTTAGGAATCCCATACAATAATATAGCTCCGCTACACATTGAGCAAGGAGATAGCGTAGTATATAAAGTGCAGTTTTTATAGACAGAGGCAGATTGCCTGCCGGCGTTTTCCAGCGCATCCATTTCGCCGTGCAGTATCACACTCCCATTTTGAATCCTTTTATTATGCCCGCGCCCTATTATTTTCCCATCATGCACTATTACAGAGCCTATAGGTATGCCGCCTTCATCCAGTCCTTTTTTTGCTTCAGAGATTGCTGCGCTCAAGTAGATATCCATAGAATGTGTTTTAGTGAAAGTATCTCTAAGGTAGGGTAAACTAATAATAAGACAACTGGTTAACTATACATGCAATAATCAACATGCACCATTCATAAGGTTATGGGAGGAAAATCGATATCAATGTTTTGCTCTTTCGAGGTACGATGACGACCTAAAGGTCTATTGTGCAAGGCTTCTGTTTGCGGTAATATTTTCCAGCTTTTCACGCAGGTTGTTCAGATTTATAGGCTTGTAAAGGAAATCATCAAAACCACAATTTTTAATTTTTTCCTGTTCTGTTACCGACGCTGTAAAAGCAAGAATGTATGTCTTTGCCTTTACTGGATCAGGTAGTGCGCGTATCTTCTTTGTCGCCTCAACCCCATCTAAAATAGGCATGTGTAGATCCATAAATACAGCATCATAATACCCTGATAAACATGCCTCATAAGCCTGCTCACCATTTTCCACTATTACAGGCTCCACATTCAGCCGGCTCATTTGTTTCTTTACCAGTATTCTGTTTACCTCATTATCTTCAGCCACCAGTATTTTTAGTTTACTGAAGTCTGTTTGAGTTTCTGCAACAGTTGGTTTTGTTTCTATCATTGTGGGCGTAGTAGCAAAGTTAATGGTAAAAAAGAATGTAGATCCACTACCGGGACTACTATTCAAATGTATGGAACTATTAAACAATGACAATATCTGTTTCACTATTGCCAGGCCCAACCCCGTACCGCCATACTTACGTGTAATATGCGATTCAGCCTGGGTAAATAATTCAAATATTTTTTCATGCCGTTCAGGATGTATTCCTATACCGGTGTCTACTACCGAAAATTGCACTATCACCTCTTGCTCCTTTTTTTCTATGCAATCCAATTTAAGGCTTATGCTTCCTTTGTCTGTAAACTTTATAGCATTGCTTATCAGGTTATATATTATCTGCGATAGGCGGGTAGGGTCGCTGATAATATTTATATTTTCGAGCCGCTTATCAATGCTAAGATTAAAGTCAAGCTGTTTATCATTGGCTTTTATTTTAAGCACAGCACACCTGTTCTGTATAAACTCTGCCAGGTTAAAAGGTATTGCTTCCAACTTCGGTTTATCGGCATCTATTTTATTAAAATCAAGCACATTATTAATAAGTGAAAGCAAGTCAAGCGCAGATAACTGCAATATCTCCAGGTTTTCTTTTTGGCGTTCTTCAGGCTTATCTTCCAGTAGTAATTCTGTTATGCCTATCACGGAGTTAAGCGGTGTGCGCAGCTCGTGGGACATAGTGGAGAGAAAATTAGATTTGGATATCGCCAATTCGTTTGCCTCTTCGGCGGCTAACTGCAGTTGGTGGTTTAGCGCCTCTTTTTCTTTTATATTGCTTTTGAATGCTTTGAAGAAAAGGTAATGGGCAAGAATGATCGTAACAAAATTAAGTGTTAGTATAATTTCGAATCCTGGCGACGCTAACTGCTGTGGCATTGCGGTTATATAGATATTGGGATTGTTATTAAGAACAGAAAATAACAACACCGGCACAATAGCTGCAAGGGAATATATTATTCCAAATGTACTGCCAAGCGTATAGAAGCCACTTAGCACTATCATAAACATGAATTGTAAGGTTACCAGATTTATCTGGTGCGAATAGACATAAATATTAGTCCATATTACCAGTAGGCCTGTCAATATCATTATATGAGCAAGCAGCATCAAACGTGAGGGCCTATAAAGTATAACCTTAGCTAATATTAGATATATAATGAGCGCAATGATTCCTCTGGTCATTTGCAGCCATTGTGCGGCTGCAGCACCAAAACCAATTGCTATAAGAGCTTTTAAAACAGAGAAAACAAGTATGGTATATATAATACGTATTCTTGCCTTTGCAAAATTATCCGGCTCTGTCGCCAGCGTTTTGCTCAGGGACCAGTTAAAAAAAGAAAGTGGTTCGCTCATATTTGTCTGACATTATAAAGATACAATTCTTTTACCGAATGATATGTTTATCTTTATTATATATATAGAAAATTTTAAGAATCATTTAAGAGTATTTTGTCAAACGGCCAATTCAATTTCATGATCTCAAGAAAAGATTACTAGCATTGCTTGTTTATATCTTATCACAAGGCTTCCAATTGGAAGCCTTGTTCTGTTTTTATATTCTGCATCTCGCAGTAACTGACTAAAATCACTGCTTTCCTAATCTAAGATCATTGTTCTCCCAACACTGGATCGCGAGCTTTACAAAAAAGAAGTATATGAGACTTTCATTTGCAATAATAATCGTTTGCCTTTCTACATGTTCGATTGTTGCCAATGCCCAACAAAATACAGTAAGGAAATCTGTGTCAAGCCAATCAGTTTACAATACTGCTACAGTCACTACAGTGAAAGGCAGGGTTGAGAAAATTGAGAAAGTAAATAATGGCCGTAAAAACTACGGAATTCACTTAATGCTAAAAACTGCTTCAGAAACCATAGCTGTTCATCTTGGGCCACAGTGGTACATGGAAGATAAAATGGATAACATCAAGGAAGGCTCAAAAATTGAAGTGAAGGGCTCAAAAGTTACTATAGATGGTAAACCGGCTATCATTGCCCAAACCATCATGTCTGGTGCAAATACGCTGCAATTGCGTGATGTTAATGGCAAACCGCTATGGTCTGGTACCGGCCTGCGTAGAAAATAATCTATTTATTAAAGGATAAATTATATAGAAAATGGAACAATCCGAACAAGTAATAACCATGCCAAGAATTGGTGATAAGGCACCTGAATTTAAAGCAATAACAACACAGGGAGATATTAATTTCCCCGCAGACTACAGCGGTAAATGGATAATCCTTTTCAGCCATCCTGCAGACTTTACGCCGGTATGCACATCAGAATTTATGACTTTTGCAAAGCTCGAGCCCGAGTTCAATGCACTTAATTGCCAGCTTGTTGGCTTGTCGGTAGATGGGCTTTATAGTCACATTGCATGGTTGCGTACTATCAAAGACAAAATTGAATTTAAGGGAATGAAAAACATAGAAGTTAAGTTTCCTTTAATTGAAGATATTACTATGACTGTGGCGAAAAAATATGGAATGATACAGCCTGGTGAAAGTTCTACCAAGGCCGTCAGAGCCGTATTTGTTATTGATCCTAAAGGCATCATCCGCGCAATCATCTATTATCCCTTATCAACGGGCAGAAATTTTGACGAGATTAAAAGACTATTGGTAGCTATGCAAACCGCCGATAAATATGCTATAGCAACCCCGGCAGATTGGCGCCCGGGTGACGATGTTATTGTGCCTACAGCCGGCTCTTGCGGTGTGGCTAAAGAAAGAATGGAAAACAAAAGTGACATGACCTGCCACGACTGGTTTTTCTGCACAAAACCTTTATCTAAGGAGAAAGTAATAAGCTAAACATAGAATAAACAGCAAGCACCTGAACATGCTTCACGCAAATGGTTCAAGCATACGCTTGAACCATTTTTTATACGTTTATTATGCGTACTTGAAGCCTGTTTTTTAGTTAAATTAGCACCTACAGGAAAGCATAATGATGGGAACAGTTTTTATAGAGGGCAAAACATTCGATAAGGTTGATTTCAAAGATGCAAACCTGGCAAGGGGTGAATATGAGTCCTGCACTTTTACAGCCTGTGATTTTTCACACTCCGATCTATCTGAAATAAAGTTTGTCGGTTGCAGTTTCATTGCTTGTAACCTTAGCCTCGCAGTATTAAAACAAACTAGTTTCCTTGACGCAAAATTCAAAGATTGTAAAATGCTGGGGCTTCGCTTCGATCACTGTAGTGAGTTCGGCTTATCTTTCTCTATAGACAATTGTTTGCTCAGCCATTCGTCCTTCTACAAGCGCAAACTCAAGAAAACAGACTTTAAAGATGCACAACTTCAGGATACAGATTTCACCGATTGTGATTTAACCTCCGCTACCTTTCATAATTGCGACTTCGCAGGTGCGAAATTTGAAAACACCAATCTGGAAAGGGCTGATATGCGTACTGCTTATAATTATACACTAAATCCTGCAATAAACCGAATAAAGAAGGCAAAGTTTTCCATTCCTCAGGTAGTTGGCTTGTTATCGGCCTATGATATTATTATAGAGAAATAATCTAACATGTAAAATCTAATATTTAGATCTCTACACTGATATATATCAGTATTTAGGCTGACCACAATTAACTAAGTATCTGAAGGCTCATTATATTTTTATGAAATTTGCATGAGCGACGATATTCAAAATATACTATTTGAGAGTTCACCGGAATTCCAGATATTATTTCAGGGAATTTCTTTGGTAATAATAATATTATCTAAGAAAGGCCTTATTGAAATGGTCAATAGATACACCGAAAGTATATTTGGCTACAATGCCGATGAATTAACAGGGAATTCTATTGAGCAGCTGGTCCCGATGGGTATACATCAAATGTCCACGTCCCCAATGGCGCTGCATAAGAATGGCAGTATGTTCCCGGTCGAAGTTAACCTATCAAAATTCACCAATGATCGGCTTTTAGTCTTTATCAAAGACATTGAAAAACCCAAGGCAGAAGAAACACTGTTGACTACTCATGAACAACTTTTCAAACAGCTTATCATGCACATGCCTGCCGCTGTTGCTATATTCGATACTAACATGCGTTACATGATGGTAAGTAAGCATTGGATGGAAGATTATAGGCTTGGCAATCGCAATATCATTGGACTTAGCCACTACGAGGTCTTTCCCGAAATTGGCGAAAAATGGAAATCCTTGCACCGACGATGCCTTCAGGGCGAGGTGTTTCATTGTAATGAGGAAAAGTTCGTAAGAGCAAATGGAGATATTGACTGGATCAGGTGGGAGCTAAGCCCTTGGTACACGGCTAGCAACGAAATAGGTGGTGCCATTCTTTGTACAGAGAATATTAGCGAACGCAAACAAGCTGAACAGGAATTACAGAAACTAAATAATAACCTGGAGAAAGTAATATTAGAAAATACAAAAGAGTTAATTGAGTCGCTTCATCGCGAAAAAGAATTTAGCGAACTAAAATCTCGCTTTGTATCTACTGCATCGCATGAGTTTCGCACGCCTTTAACGGCGATACTTTCCAGCGCATTTCTAATTGAAACCTACAAAACTACCGAGCAGGAAGAAGAACGAAAACGCCATATCGAGCGTATTAAATCATCGGTAAGAAATCTTTCTGATATTTTAAATGATTTTCTTTCACTCGATAAGATAGAGCAAGGGATAGTAACCGTAAGTAAAGAATCATTTGATCTTTCAGTGTTTCTTGAATGTATAGTGGAGGAGATGCGTGGTTTATTAAAAGAAGGTCAGCAAATTATGCTTGCCTATTATGGCAAACGTAACATTACACTAGACAAGATGATTTTAAAGAATATATTGCTAAACCTTCTGTCCAATGCTATAAAATACTCTAATACTTATACTAATATTCATTTAAGTGCAGAAGTAACGAATAACCTAATTTCTATAAGCGTAAAGGACGAAGGGATAGGCATTCCTAAAGATGAGCAAAACAAATTATTCAATAGGTTTTTTCGTGCAAAAAATGTGTTGAGTATCCAGGGCACCGGTCTTGGGCTTAACATCGCAAAGAAGTATGCAGCACTGCTTAATGGCTCCATAACTTTTCATAGCACTCATTTTGTAGGCACCACATTTACGGTTACATTTCCTCAGAACACGAATTAA
>JAFDXS010000166.1 GCA_018267795.1 Bacteroidota bacterium
GAAGAAAATAGATGTATATGCAAAAGCGGTAGAACAAGCTAACGAGAACTATAAAATAACTAACAACAAATACAACAATAGTCTTGTTACCACCACAGATTTGCTGGAAGCAGATGTTGCACAGCTGCAGGCAAAACTGAATTATGCATTCGCCCAGGTTGATGAGCTGGTAGCTTACAAAAAATTACTACAAACTGCAGGCCTTCTGAATGGCCAGTATCCTAATAAATAAATTCTAACACTCTACAATTTAAAAAGACTAAACCATAATATGGAACCACAGGTAAAAAACGAAACAAGAACACACAACCATACCCCGGGTTTGGCTGTAGCAGAAACGGAAGCACCTAAAAAGAGCAGCAAACGCTTTATAATAGTGCTTATATTATTAGTGGTTGTTGGTGGTACATTCGGTATCAGTAAATACATCCACTCCCTCTATCATGAAGAAACAGACGATGCACAGATAGATGCTAACATCAGCCCTGTTATTCCACGTATTTCAGGTTACGTTTCATCGGTAAAGGTGAGCGATAACCAGCGTGTAAAAAAAGGTGATACCCTGATAGTGCTGGATAATGCAGATGAAGTAATAAAGGTAGCCCAGGCAGAAGCTGCTTTAGCTGCTGCTAAAAGCAACCTGGGTGTAGCACATGCATCTACCGCTGCTGCGCAGGCTAATGTTGCCAGTTCAAAAGCAAATATTTCTACTGCTGATGCTCAGATAGACGCTGCACGCGTTAATGTATGGCGTGCTAACCAGGACTACGAGCGTTATTCTAATCTGATAAAAGACCACTCGATTACACAGCAGCAGTACGAACAGGCACTTGCAAGCAAGCAAACTGCTGAGCGCCAGTTGCAGGTATTGGTAGAACAGAAAAATGCAGCAGCACGGGTATCAAACGCCAGCGAATCTCAAAGCGCAGCTACCGGCCAGCAAGTAAGTGTTGCAGAAGCTACTATACAGCAGCGCCAGGCAGATCTTGATAATGCGAAACTCAATTTATCTTATACTGTCATTACTGCACCGGAGGATGGTCTTGTATCAAAGATCAATATTCGCCCCGGCCAGTATGTACAGGCAGGCCAGTCTTTATTCAGTGTTGTAGGAGATAATAATATATGGGTTGTTGCAAACTTCAAAGAAACACAGCTGGATAAAATGAAAGTTGGCCAGAAGGTAATTGTGCATGTAGATGCATATCCGGGTCACGATTTTGAAGCCAAAGTAAGCTCGTTCTCTCCTGCTACAGGTGCAAGGTTCGCGCTATTGCCTCCTGATAATGCTTCGGGTAACTTCGTAAGAGTGGTGCAACGCCTTCCTGTGAAAATAGAATTCGCGAACCCTAACGATAAAATTGTTCAGCAATTGCGTCCAGGTATGAACGTAGATGTGGATGTACATCTTGACAAATAATTTCTCTCTTAAGAGAATAAAATAACTAATAATTTATGCAAGACTCATTAGTTGAATATGGATTCAGAAGGGTCATTATCACCATCACGGCCATTCTATGTGCCTTGTTGGAGATAGTTGACTCCACCATTGTAAACGTGGCGCTGAATGACATGAAGGGTAATCTTGGCGCTACGCTCAATGAGGTGGGATGGGTAATTACAGCTTATGCTATTGGAAACGTAATAGTAGTTCCTATGACCAGCTGGCTGTCTCAGCAATTCGGCCGCCGCAACTATTTTGCTGCATCTATCATGATATTTACGCTCTGCTCTTTCCTTTGCGGTAATGCGCATGGTATATGGGAGCTGGTGTTTTTTAGGTTTATGCAGGGCCTTGGTGGTGGTGCATTGCTGGTTACCTCTCAAACTATCATCACTGAAAGCTATCCTGCGGAAAAGCGCGGTATGGCACAGGCTATATATGGTTTAGGCGTTATCATAGGCCCTACATTAGGTCCGCCACTAGGTGGATATATAGTAGAGCATTATTCATGGCCCTACATTTTTTATATCAATATCCCTATCGGTGTAATTGCCGCTTTAATGACACTCCAGTTTGTACGCAGCCCTAAGTATGCTGAGAAGAAATCAAGAAAGGAAATCGATTGGTGGGGTATCATATTTCTAGCAATAGCAGTTGGCTCATTGCAATATGTACTGGAACGCGGGCAGGAAGACGACTGGTTTGATAGTAGCACGATAGTAGTGCTTACGATAAGTGCTATACTTGGCTTTTTCTTCTTTATATGGCGTGAACTGACGTATAAAAACCCAATTGTGGAGCTGAGGGTACTAAAAAATACTAATCTGCGTGTAGGTACTATACTCTCATTTATACTTGGCTTTGGGCTTTATGGCTCTACCTTTATCATACCGCTTTATACACAGGCTACCCTCGGGTGGACTGCGCAACAATCGGGCATGCTAATGATACCCGCTGCGCTTACTACGGCATTTATGATGCCTATTATAGGCCAGCTGCTGCAGCGCGGCGCTAAGCAACAATATCTAGTGGCCCTAGGTATGATACTGTTCTTTCTCTATAGCTTCTGGGGATATAAGATATTGACACCGGATACTGGTGCCGATAATTTCTTCTGGATGCTGATAGTACGTGGTCTGGGCATGGGTATGTTATTTATACCTATCACTACCCTTTCATTGTCAACCCTTAAAGGTCAGCAGATTGGCCAGGGAGCTGCCTTCACGGGTATGATGCGCCAGTTGGGCGGTTCTTTCGGTGTGGCATTGATTACCACTTTTATGGCTCATCAAACCATCCTCCACAGGAGTGATCTCGTAAGCAATCTTAATACCAATAGTGCTACTGTACAGCAACGCGTACATGGATTGCAGTCCAGCTACATAGCCAAAGGAATGAGTCCTGATGTGGCACTAAACAGCGCTTATCAAACAATGGATTACATGGTATCAAAACAGGCGGCTGTACTTTCCTACATGGATGTATTCCTGTACTTAGGGCTTATGTTCCTTATTTGTGTACCATTTGTTTTACTTGTAAAAGGTAAAGCCCCGCAAAAAATGAATATGTCTGAAGCAATGCATTAATGCAATTTTAATTTTCTATAAAAAAAGAAAGCCGCTACTTTGTGTAGTGGCTTTCTTTTTTAAGCGCGCTATTTGCCAGGTATTAATATAACACAATGAATTATTATAATGATTTTGATATAGCTTGTGGTGAAAAGATTTCGATTCTATTTGTAGAAAGGAATATTTACACATTTTCTGAGGCCGCACAACATATTAAGTCATTACCATACAAAAGAAACAAAAACAAAAAAGATATAGCATGTGTATTACTGGATAATTATGGCACTTGTAGCACAAAACATGCATTGCTGAAACAGTTGGCGATTGAAAATGAGCAACCTGATTTTAAGCTGATGATGGGCATGTATAAGATGAGTGCTTACAATACACCACACATTGCTCCTGTACTGCATAATTATAAGCTTGATTATATTCCTGAGGCGCACAACTATCTTCGGTATCATAACCTTATTCTTGAATTTACCAGCAAAAAATCTACTCCAGCGGACTTTATAGAGGATTTGATTGAAGAGAAAGAGATATTGCCACAACAGGTAACAGACTTCAAAGTTTGCTATCACAAAGACTTCATATCACGGTGGCAAAAGAGTGAAAATATTCCTTATTCCACGGAAGAATTGTGGGAAATAAGAGAAAAATGCATAAAATCACTCTCAGAGCATGTTTTACCGGCTTAATTTTGCTGAATTGTATGTGATTTGCCAATAAATTACTTTTACAACTCCTGAGCCTATAACAAAAGTATTTCTTACCTTTGCGCGGCAAAACAGGTTCTTTACTATCTATGATCAGCCGCAGAAATATCCGGGTTAAGGTGATGCAAACGCTTTACACACTTGCTACACTTGAGCCGGTAGAACAGGAAGCGAATAAAAGAATAGCCTCAAGTATCTTAAATGAAAAATTAGCCCGCTCTCTCGATTTATTTATTGTTTCAATCTTATATACCGTAAGAGTTGCACAATATTCAGAAACCTATGCACGCCAGCGTGCCAGCAGGTACCTGAAAAAAGAAGAGGATATGGACGTAAGCACTCGCATAGCTGGTAATGATTTTATCATGTCCCTGCTTGCTAATGAAACGTTTGCAGAAAGAATAAAGGAAGCTAAGATTCAGCATTTTATTGATGAAGAATGGATAAGGAAAGCTTTTTTAAAGCTTTTAGATACACCTGAGTACCAGGAATATATAGCAGCACCTAAAAGAGATGCTAAACAGGAAAAAGCTATTATTCAGTTCATTTGGGAAAAAATCATTCTTGAAAATGAAGGCCTGCAGGAATATTTTTCAGATGAGTTGCCGGGCTGGGAAGATGATAGGGAAATGACATTGATGCTGATGGAGAATTTCTTTAAAAGCAATTCGAAGATTAATTTCCTTAGCCTTATATCAGGAGAAAAGAAAGAATATGCACACGACCTTTTGCATACAGTAATGGATAAGGAAGACTATTGCATGGAGCTTATTCAGCCTAAATTGGTAAATTGGGATAAGGAGCGCGTAGCACTGATAGATCTTTTACTACTGAAAATGGGTATCTGCGAAATGCTGTATTTCCCTACTATACCTACCAAGGTTACTATTAACGAATATATAGAAGTAGCCAAGCTGTACAGCACACCTCAGAGCGGGCAGTTCGTAAATGGCGTATTGGATAATATATTAAAAGACCTGGAAAAGGAAAATAAAATTAGAAAGCAGGAACGTACGCGTAAACCCTAATTTTGTAATACAATTTGTTTTATATGCAACGATATCTTTTTGCACTCTTAATTTTGGCATTTGCATCATGCAGTAATGATAATGACGCTAATAAGGACAAAAAAAGCAATCTGCTGCCTACCAGCCTTGTAAATAATCCTCATACTGCTATGGGTTTAGATACGGCTGCAATGAACGCAAAACCTACTATGGATTTTGTAGATACTTTTCATGCATTTGGTTCTATGCACGAAGGCGAAAAAGCTGTATATAATTTTGAGTTTAAGAATAATGGTAAAAATCCGTTGGTGATAAGCAATGCTTTAGGTTCATGTGGCTGCACTGTAGCCGACTATCAGCGGGATCCTATAGCACCAGGCGCAGGAGGTGTGATGAAAGTAATATTTAATTCTACAGGCAAATCCGGACACCAGGAAAAGTCTGTGCAAATAACTACAAACTCTAATAAGGGCACACATATGCTATATATCACTGCGGAAGTGATACCACAAAAGGATAAGTAATTTTTTCAATCAAATAATAATCTAAACAAAATGTCAATTAATCTCTTAACAGTAATGTTGCAGGCCCAACCCGGTGGTGGTGGTATGATGCCACTATTTCTTATGGTTGGTATGTTCGTGGTAATGTATTTTTTCATGATACGCCCACAAGCAAAACGCGCTAAAGAACAAAAGAAATTTGCTGAAAGCATGACTTCAGGCGAACAGGTAGTAACTACTGCCGGCATACATGGTCGCATAGTTCGCGCAAACGAAGATGGCACTGTAAAGCTTGAAATAAGCAATAATACTTTCATGACTATCGAAAGATCTGCTATCTCTATGGAGATGACTTCTGCTTTCCGTAAGAAAACTGAAGGTACTGCTACACCGGCTGCAACTCCAGCAAAATAAATTTATCTCCAATGCTTAAAGTAGGTATCACGGGCGGCATTGGCTCCGGAAAGACTATAGTATGCCAGGTGTTCCATACACTTGGCATACCTGTCTTTTACGCAGATGACTCTGCCAGGTACCTGATGGACAATGACGTTACGCTCATTCAGGATATTAAGGCCATCTTTGGAGACCAGGTATATACAGACGGTAAGCTGGACCGTCAAAAAGTCTCCGGTATAGTATTTAAAGATCCTGCAAAATTGCAGCAGCTAAATGCTATAGTTCATCCCGCTACTATACAATATGCTAAAGACTGGATGGAGCGCCAGCACACACCATACGCTATAAAGGAGGCCGCCATATTTTTCGAGAGTGGCACCTATGCAGATATGGATATAATGATAGGTGTCTCTGCCCCACTCGAGCTTCGCATACAACGTGCCATAGCACGTACAAACACTTCCCGCCAGGACATCCTTGATCGCATATCAAAACA
>JAFDXS010000167.1 GCA_018267795.1 Bacteroidota bacterium
AGTTTAATGTATCTACATAAGCACTTACCAGTGTAGTAAGGTCACTATCGGCATAGTTCAATTTCAGCAGCGGAGTAATACGGCCTACACGATAAAAATTTAAGGAATAAGTGCGTATTTCATTTCCCTGTGGCAAGCCTAATAATGTTAGTAATGTATCAGGCATTGTGGTAGCACCAAAGGTAAAGCTGTCTCTTTCGTAGGTAATAGTTTTCACTTGTACTACTTCTGCATACTTTGAGGTAGAGTCGTTTGGCTCCTTTATTTTCATTAAGCCCCAGCCCTGTGCCTTATCACTTTCAGTTTTGTGAATGATTACATTGCCTGCGCTTTTAGCATAATGGCGTACAGCATCAGTAAGCGTAAAGTTCTGTGAATAAGTGAAATCAGAATTCCATGCTGTGCCAAATACCAGCGGGAAAGGTAGCTTTTTGTAAGGGCTATTGTATAGGTCGCTCTGAACTCTGAAAATTATCGTGTCTACGTTGTTATCAGGAGCAGCACCGCTTTTAGGTATGTACAGCGCCTGGCTGTCAATACCTTGAGCAGACGATATCAGGCCTTGTGTTACGTATAGTGTCTGGCTTTTTGAATAATAGTGCAGGTTGCTGAAATCATGGTGTACACTATCTGCATAGTTGTAAGGGAAGTCTGGCAAAAAGCGCGTTACAACCGGGTGAACAGTGGTATCGTAAACAAGACCGCTGAGGTTCCATAATTGATTAGCGCCTGCTGCAAAAGAAGGGAGGCTGGATGCACCAACATCTACCTTTACCAGGTAGTCTGTACCTATCAATGGGGTATGTGACTTGGCATTAGCAGCCGAAATAACGCTATCGGGACTCACACGAGCAAATGCTACGGAAACTGACAATGCACAGCAAAGAGTAAAAATTAATTTTTTCATACTTGGTTATAAGAGATATAAAATAATAGCTGTAATGGGCAAATTTAACACATTAGTTTTAATAATTGTAGTCATTGATATGTAATATCACTTTGTTTTGCAAGCATACATAGCATTATTTATAAGATAACTTTATCTCTATTTGTAAAAAGCCTGATAGCTCATGATCGTATAGGGTTTCAGTGTATCAATGGGGAAATAAGCTGTATTCAACTTATCTCCTACCAGTTGAAAACAGGCTATCATTGTTTTTTTGTCTTTGGGCACACCTTTAGTCAGTTGGTCTGCCGGCATTTGTGTATAGGTAAGGGCTGGCCGGTCGCCGTCCAGTACGGATGCCATCAGGCTTTCATCCGGCAGGCCCCAGTCCATGAGCAACTTGTCTTCTATTTCGCTGTTTTCTTTTATCAGCACCACTTTCGTTAGGCCTTTCTTTCTCATTTGCTGTAGGCCTTGTTCTACGAATGATATACGTTCTGTGAACGCAGGCGCAGCCATACCTATATAAATAAAACGAACTATAAATATGGAAAATAAAAGCCATACTGCTATATTCGGCCTAAGTAATGGAAGAAAATTTAAAACAAACGGGGTAGCCATTATTATGCTCAATGTCATCCACTCGCTTTCCATATAAAACTGCACATGCCTGTCGTAGGCACCAATGTATGTGAGAGACATAAGTATAACAAACCCCCCAGCGGCCACAATTGTCCAGATAAGCAACAGCCACTTGCCTTGCTTTGCAAGAGTGGCAAGGCCTGCTATTGCAACTAATACGGCAATCCAGTAATTGTATAGACAATGGTGCAAAAAAGTATGCAGCATGGGGTTTTGCAGCGCATTCTTTATGCTGTCGAGGTCAATATGCATTGTCTGCTTTAATTTGTCGCCATCATAGCTTGCACCATTGCTCGTACGAAGCTTCACTATTACAATTATTATCAGTAGCAGGCTATACAATATCGTCTGTCCGTTATTATAGGGCCACTGATCCTTGTTAATATATAGATACCCCCATAAAAAGAGGGTAGAAATCATTATAAGCGGGTGTGTAAATATTGCCAGCGCAGCCAGTACCAGGAAGATAAAAAATTGCGACACCTTTCCCTGATGATTTGCAGCTTTATGGAATGATACAGCAAAAAACAAGAACATCCATGCAATACCCTGGTGCACTTCATTATTAGTCCAGAAATATGCATCGCTTACAAAAAGGGTATAGTAGAGCGCCATAAGTATAGCCATTCCATACTGCCGGTAACGATACACTAAGAATAAAATAATAATAAAATAGAAGAGATTGAAACTAACGGAATATGCGAGCAGTATAGCCCTTAGCGATAGATGCAGCTTCAAACCAATAAGTGGCACCATTTGGGTGATAAATGAGCCGTACCGGTGTTCTTCAATATTAAATGTCTTATTATTGAGTATCCTGAAGCAAATATGCGCGGCATCTATGAAAAGCATGCGCTCCTTATAAAAGTAAAATGCGCCAATTAGTAACACAGCCATAACCGCAACGGCTGTTTTTGATGCATACCTGAGACGTTCGATTTTCGGGTTCACAGGGTCAAGATAATATATATTGGCAAAAAATCAGGCTATTAAATAATTTTCAACGAATTGCGAAGGCCATAGCCAGGTTTATTCTTTGATGATCTTTTGAACATACTGTTTATTAATCCTTACAAAATAATTACCCGTGGGTAGTCCTTCCATATTTATTGCAGTCTGCCTGTCATTGAAAGTATTACTTAGCACACGGTTACCCACTACATTTATTAGCTCTACAGTTCTTATAGCAAATGGTGCGGTAATTAAAAGTTTATTATTTGCAGGATTAGGAAAAACGGTAATGTTATTGTCACTTATTTTATCGACACCTAATGGGTCAATAATAAGTTTTGCAACTGAGGTAGTATCAGCGCAGCCGTCTTGCATTCGCACACAACGGTATAGATAGTTATTCATTGTGGAAAAGGCTATGCTGATACTTAGTATTTTACTGTTTACACCTGAATAAATACCCCCATAGTTAATATCCTTAAAGCCTGTTCCATCATTTTCTTGCCATTGATATTTTGCAAAGCCTGCATTGTCGTTCATGGAAAAATATGCGGATGCCATCTCTGCTATTTCAACATCCTTTGGTGAACTGGTTATATGGCGTACAGAGCAAAACGAGATCTCACGGATGCGTGAATTATAGGTGTCGCCTACGTATAAATTGCCCGCCATATCGGTCGATAAAGCCATGGGAAGGAAAAATAATGCATTTATTGCGGGTCCTCCATCTCCGGCAAAACCGGAAGTATCCCCTCCGGCAATAGTTGAAATGTTGCTGATGCGGAGATTTTACGTATCTTAAAATGTGAGGATGCATATATATTGCCCGCTTTGTCTATAGCTATTGCCTCAAGACTTTGAAAACTGGCTTTTGTCGCAAGACCGCCATCTCCCGAATCTTTTGTAATACCTGTACCTGCTATAGTCGTAATTATTCCTGATGTGGATATTTTTCTTATTCTATGGTCGTCAAGTATGTAAATATTACCTGTATCATCTGCAACAATTCCGGCTACACCGGCAATCTTCGCAGCAGTGGCCAGGCCTCCGTCTCCGCTATATCCAGAACCATATGGATACTGGCCTGCAAAAATTGTTTCTACACCTGTAGGTGATCTCTTAGAGATAAAAGGCAAACCTGAACTGCCAACATATAGATTTCCTTTGTGATCGACAGCTATATTTTCCGGTTCACCAAGTGGATAAGACGTTGGCACCGTGGTGATTATACCAGCTGTATCTATTTTTCGAACACGAAAATTTCCCCAATCTGCAAAGTATATATTGCCCTTATCGTCTACTGTTACCGAAGTTGGAGAATTTAAATCTGCCTTTACAGCGGGTCCTCCATCGCCACTATAATTCCTATTAAATTTAGCACCCGCTATAGTTGTAATAATTCCGTTTACCGAGATCTTTCTAATAGCATTATTGTCGGCGTCTGCTATATATAAATTCCCAGTATCATCAAAAGCGAGTCCCCTTGGGAAATTTAATTCTGCAGCCGTGTCCAATCCTCCGTCACCGCCGTGCCCTGCTGTATTAGTACCTGCAATTGTATTTATATTCTGCGCATAACCGGATATAGGTAAGAAAAAGAGTATAAAAATCAATTTTTCATGACATGCCGATAATACTTAAAGATATAAAATTGAAAATATTATTCATTATAATAATAAAAAGGGCTAAGGAAATCCTTAGCCCTGATCAATAAATTACTTGTATTATCATTACTTGCTTAAGTGCATGCTACGCTCTTTATACAGCTGGCGGAACCATGGGTCGCGCAAGTTTTTAATGTAACGTATAGCCTCACCCGTACTCTTCATTTCAGGGCCCAGGTCTTTATTTACATTAGGGAATTTATTGAAGCTGAACACCGGTTCTTTTACTGCATAGCCTTCCAGCTTCTTTTCTATTTTAAAATCTTTCAGCTTTTTCTCGCCCATCATAACCTTAGTAGCAATGTTGAGGAATGGCACCCCGTAAGCTTTTGCTATGAATGGCGTAGTGCGGCTGGCACGCGGGTTAGCTTCTATCACATACACTTTACCATCCTTTATGGCAAACTGTATGTTTATAAGGCCTTTAATGTTTAATCGCAGTGCAATCTTCTTGGCATAGTCCACCATTTCATCTACTTCCAGCTGGCCGAGGTTGAAGTTTGGCAGCACAGCATGGCTATCGCCACTGTGTATACCTGCTGGTTCTATATGCTCCATAATACCCATTATGTGCACTTCTTCACCATCGCATATAGCATCTACTTCTGCTTCCTGGCAGCGATCAAGGAAATGGTCTATCAGTATTTTGTTACCCGGCAGGTGTTTCAGCAGGCTTACTACACTCTTTTCCAGTTCATCGTCATTTATCACTATGCGCATGCGCTGCCCACCGAGTACATAAGATGGGCGCACCAGTACCGGATATCCTACTTCCTTAGCTACTTCTATCGCTTCATCAGTAGTATATGCAGTACCGTAGTTAGGATAAGGGATACCAAGCTCTTTCAGCAGATCGCTGAATCGGCCGCGGTCTTCCGCTATATCCATATCATCAAATGATGTACCTATAAGTTTTATACCTTTCTCATTCAGGCGTTTTGCAAGCTTCAGGGCAGTTTGTCCGCCAAGCTGTACTATTACACCATAAGGTTTTTCATGTTCTATTATTTCCCAAAGATGCTCCCAATATACCGGCTCGAAGTATAGCTTGTCAGCCATATCGAAGTCTGTAGAAACCGTTTCAGGATTACAGTTCACCATGATAGATTCGTAGCCGCATTCCTTAATAGCAAGCAGGCCATGCGTACAGCAGTAGTCAAACTCTATACCCTGGCCTATACGGTTAGGACCTGAGCCAAGCACTATTATTTTCTTTTTATCAGACAGTTTACTTTCATTGAAAACAACATCACCTTTTGTTTCTTTCGAAACAGCGCATGGTTCAAAGGTGCTATAGAAGTATGGTGTCTTAGCTTCAAACTCTGCACTGCATGTATCCACCATTTTATATACACGGGTAATGCCCAACTCTTTTCTGTGTTCGTACACTTCGTCTGGTGTGCAATCTTTTACGAGCTCCGCTATCTGATCGTCGCTAAAACCCATTTGCTTTGCATCGCAGAGCAGGCCTTCAGGCAGTTTATCCAAATGCTTGTATTGGCGTATCTCATTTTCCATCTTCACTATGTCCTGTATCTGGTACAGGAACCAGCGGTCTATCTGCGTTAGTTCGCGGATGGTTTTTATAGATATGCCTGCGGCTATTGCTTCCTTTATGCGGAATATGCGATCCCATGTAGGGCGCTTCAGCGATTCCAGTATTTCTTCAGGGCGAAGGCGGCTGGTGCTGATAAATGACAAACCTGTAGCATTGTTCTCCAGGCTCTGGCAGGCTTTCTGCAAGGCTTCAGGGAAAGTGCGGCCAATAGCCATTACCTCGCCTACAGATTTCATTTGCAGGCCCAGGGTATCGTCTGCTCCTTTGAATTTATCAAAGTTCCAGCGCGGCATTTTTACTATTACATAGTCAAGTGCCGGCTCGAAGTATGCAGAAGTAGTTTGTGTTATCTGGTTTTTTAGCTCATCCAGCGCATAGCCTATGGCCAGTTTCGCAGCTATCTTAGCTATCGGGTAACCAGTAG
>JAFDXS010000168.1 GCA_018267795.1 Bacteroidota bacterium
CACTGGCCCCTGGTGACGATATGATAATGGCACTTGAAGATAACCAGATCGATATAAATGTGCTCATTGATAGCCTGCACCCTGAGCAATTACAAACCAGGTATGCGGCAAATAAGTGGACGCTTGGGCAGGTGCTTATTCACCTGGCAGATGAAGAAAGGTATTATGCCTATAAAGCGTTCTGCTGTTCGCGAGGTGTATCCGTATTCCTGGAAGTACCCATGAGCGATGCCTATAAAGCAGATTTTAATGCCAATGGCCGCAACCTGCAGGATGTACAAGAGGAGCTGGCTGCTGTGCGCGCTGCAACCATCACATTATTTCAAACCATGACACAGGATATGCTTGATCTTCGTGATGAAAGCCAGGCAGAGGTCTATACCGCGCGCAGCCTGGGTTGGTTTGCTGCCGGACATAGCAATCATCATCTTCGCATCATTAAAAATAAATACTTAACCACTAAACAATAATCCATTAATCATGGGAAAGATCGTTACCTTAATCAATACGACTGCAGATGGCTTTTGTGACAGTCAATACGTCATTGCCGATGCTGAATTCCACGAATTCGTTCACACCTTACTTGCCAACGCTCATACTGTTGGCTTTGGCAGGAACACCTTTGAACTGTTTCAAATGATATGGCCCGCTGTGCTTGCAGATCCCAATAGCCCGGAATCGCAGGTAAAAATGGCACGTGCGCTGAATGATATCCACAAGACAGCTTTTTCTTCAACGCTGCAACAAACCACATGGCCCAATAGTCACATTACTTCAAACATTGATTTTCAGAAAATTAAAGACATGAAGGCAAGCAGCGAACAAAACCTTTTAACGATCGGCAGCCCTGGTCTGGTAGCAGAACTTACCCGGCTGGATCTTATAGACGAATATTATTTTTCCGTACAACCGATCATTGCCGGAAAAGGTGAGTCGCGGTTATTTGCGCAAGGTGCATTGCATGAAAAGCAGCCATTGCAATTTATTGACAGCCGGCAACTTCGCTCGGGTGTAAGTATTCAGCACTACAGGAAAATCTAACATGTGAAATTACTCTTTCGAATATGATATTCGAGATTGCTGAAGCCCACGTTCTTCCCGGGGAGCGCTAATGACAGGAAAGAAATACTGAACAAAAGGTTGCGTGAGCGATAGCCGCTAAGAGCATTTATACTGCAGTAGTAGTTATCACTTATTTGCTTTGTAATAAATGAAAGGTTCAAGCGAAGTCCGCTTGAACCTTTGAGTTTCCTGCAAAGATGTAATGCTTTATGTGGGTATGAGGTTATCATCCCAGTCTTTAATCACAAAAGATTTAATGATTCCTTCCAGTATAAATGGGTCTTCTTTAGCGAACTGCTCGGCAGCCTGGCGAGTTTTAAATATGGCCATATTACCGCCCTTGTCGGCGAAAGGGCCAATGCCAATGATTTCGCCCCGCTCTATAAATCTATCAGCCACTATTTTATGCCTCGGATAAATAGACATAATTTCTTCCAGGCTTGCACCGACACCTTCTCCAATAACAATTGTTTTCATTCTACAATTTAGTGTTTATCCGTTTGAATGTAGCCCGATAGTATTACCCTCAATGTCTTTTATAAGGGCCATATAGCCGGAATTCTCATCGATGCGGGTTTTGGGCATGAGAATATTTCCGCCGGCCTTCTCCACTTTATTGAGTACTGACTGGAGATCGGGGTTGGCATTAAGATAGACGATAGGGCCGGTGCCTGAAGGTACGTGCATCTGGCTTTGCACTACGGCACCGCCAACCTTAGCTTGTTCGGCGCTCCAGGGGAACATGGCCATTTTCATGCCCGGCATATCCATCGGCTGCATCTGCATGTCGAAAATTGTTTCATAAAATTTTTGTGACTGCTGCATGTCGTTAGCAGGTATTTCAAACCAATTCAGCGCATTGGTTTCGGCACTCATTTTTTGATTCATGAATTTAGTTTTTTAGGTTATTTATAAACTATTATGATCTATTTATCGGGCATTCGTCAGTTAGGTTGTCCTTTTCCTGTTTTAATAAATGCGGGGAGGCTTGTGAGCACGTACTCGTTCCAGCCCTTCCGGCAATCTTCATAGCACTCTACCTGGGGAGTAATGCCGATGTGCGTCATGATGATGCGTGTTGCGCTGCCATTAGGCTGAAAGAGCCATTCAACCTTGGTGTCTTTCCATTCCAGTTTATCCTCCAGCCAATGCAAGTTGCAATCGGTAACGTACCAAACGGTCTTTTGGCCGGGGATGTGCTCTGATACCTGAAAATTAACGAATGTGTCGCCGAAAGCAACTGAGAATTTGTCGCCCTTGTTTTCTGCGGAGCCGTGAAAATTGACTGCCCACCATTTGCTGACCTGGCTAACGGCTTGCTGCGCCTGGGTGGCGGTAACGGGCACATCTACGGTGGCGGTATAGCTGTTTGTTTTGCTTAAAGTATCCATGGCTGTTGTTTTTTTTATCAAAAGTAGGAAGGCGAAGTGGAGGCGACCTCTGGTGATATGGACTTTCTTGCCTGTTGATTTGGACGGCTGTTAGTGTTAGCTTTGTAATATGCAAAAGCACATATCTATACTGGTGCCGGAGGGCGAGGCGAGCATTATAGACATTATAGGCTCGTACAAGGCGTTTAGCGGAGCGAACAGGTACCTGATGCAGCAAGGGCAGGCGCCGATGTTTGAGATACAGACGGTGGGCTATAAGCCGCAGCACTATGATGGCGGTATATTTACAGTGACGCCCCAGGTGCGCCCGGAACAGGTGAAGCATACCGACCTGGTGCTGGTACCTGCCGGCGGGTGGAACTTTGAGTATACCATAGACAGCAACCAGGCATTGCTGCCATGGATAGTGCAGCAATATAAGCAAGGGGCAGAGGTGGCAAGCATGTGTATAGGCGGTTTTTTGCTGGCGGCTACAGGACTACTGAATGGCAGGAGCTGCTCGACGCACTATGCTGCGGCGGATGTGTTCAGGCGGATGTTTCCCGAGGTGCATTTGCAAACGGATAAGATAATAACTGATGAACAGGGCATCTATACGAACGGTGGGGCTATGTCATTTGCAAACCTGCTGGTGTACCTGCTGGAAAAATACTGCGGCCGGGAGTGCGCGATATACTGTGCAAAGTTTATGCAGGTGGATATAGATAGGAGCAGCCAGTCGCCGTTCATTATGTTCTCTGGATTGAAAGACCACCAGGATGAAGCGATAAAACAGGCACAGGCCTACCTGGAAAACAACCTGGCGGAGCGAGTGAACTTTGCAACCCTGGCGGAACAGCTGGGCATAGGGCGCAGGAACTTTGACAGGCGATTTGTAAAGGCAACGACGATAACACCGGTGCTATACCAGCAGCAGGTGCGCGTGGAGGCAGCGAAGAAACTGTTTGAAACTAGCAGGCGCACGGTGAGCGAGGTGATGTATGAGGTGGGCTATAATGACATGCAGGCTTTTCGCGAGGTGTTTAAGAAGATAACGGGATTATCGCCATTGGACTATCGCAATAAATATAATAAGGAGACGGCGGCCGTGTGAGCGCGAATAGGATATGATGCTTAAGGCTGAATAGCATCAGGGAGTAAAAAGTAAAAAATCCGTATTATTACAGATGCTCTCTATCAGCTTTTCACCATTTCCTGTTTTGGAAACAGAACACCTTGTTTTGAGACGACCTACTATGGCCGATGTAGATGAGATTTATAAGTATCGGTCTGATCCGGGGCTGATGCAATTTATTCCGCATAGATTGGCGCATAAGCGGGATGATGTGGTGGAGGCAATAGAACGAATAGACCGAATGATAAATACCAACGAAGGTATCAATTGGACTATTACCAGGAAAGGCGAAGATATACCGCTGGGAATGGTGGGATATGTACGCATGTATAAAGATCATCATCGGGCGGAGATAGGGTATATGCTGCATACTCCGTATCATGGGAAGGGTATAATACAAGAGGCATTCCAGGCAGCGGTGGATTATGGTTTTGAGGTAATGAAGTTGCACTCCATAGAAGCAATAGTAAACAGCCTGAACACACCATCTAAAAAACTGCTGGAAAGAGCGGGCTTCAGCAACGATGCTTTCTTTAAAGATTACTTGCACCACGACGGGAAGTACATGGATGTGAATGTATATTCTCTATTGACCAAGCAGGACTAAAGAATTTCCCCAAAAGAATAATAATAAATAACCACTATGGAACATACAGAACTACGGCTTAGGCGAACCCAAGAAACAGACCTGGAGCTTTTCTTTCAATTTCAACTTAATGAAGAGGCTAATTACCTCGCTGCATTTACAGCAAAGGACTCCGGAAATAAAGAAGCATACCTGGAAAAGTATTCAAAGTTCCTGGATGATGAGACGAAAAATATGCAGACGATATTGGTTGGCGACACTATTATAGGCAGTATTTCAAAATTCGTGATGGAGGGAGATGCTGAAATTACGTATTGGATAGATAGAAACTTTTGGGGTAAAGGAATTGCGACAGCAGCACTTAAAGAACTCCTAAGCATTGAAAATACAAGACCGATTTTTGGTCGTGTTGCATTTGATAATTTTGGTTCGCAGCGGGTGTTAGAAAAATGTGGTTTTGTAAGAATTGGCGAGGATAGCGGTTTTGCAAATGCACGACAGGCAGAGATAGAAGAATATATTTATAAGCTGATATAGAAAATTGAAAGAGCGGCTCATTTTTTGAGCCGCTCTTTTTTTACCGGAATTCTATTGATACTTATTTGTTAGAAACAACCATTCTTTTAGAACTGATAGGGTTGCCATCTGCGATGATAGTATAAATGTACATACCTGCAGCCAGATCATCGGAAGTGATGGTGATAGACGAAGAGCCGCGCTGATTGATAGATAATGTTTTGAGTTGTTTGCCGTTTAAATCGTACACAACCATGTATGCAGTATTTACCTGCTGAGGTAAATTGAACTTAACTACAGTTTCGTGAGAAAACGGATTAGGCACATTTTGCTCCATAGATGCACCTGACATAGTAGTTTGATCTATGCCTGTAGTTGAAGTAGTTCCCTGATTCTGCTGCAGGGCATTTACCTGCTGCTGTAATTTCTGGATCATCTGGGCCTGGTCTTCAATCATTTTTTGTTGTTCCTGCATACCTTTTACCAATGGAACAACGAACTCGGCATAAGCAAGGCTATAGTTATCGTCATCATTTTGAGGAACATGCAAGCCGTTGAAATCATAACCTGATTTTTTAGCAGCTTGTTCTACTTCCTGGGCAATGAAACCACTTTGGCGAACAGCTGTAGAAGGACCAAAGTCAACCCCTTCCAGGTGCGCTTTCTGCTGTTCCTGTGTCATGTTCTTGGTTAAAAATTGTTCGAACTTCTTTGTATTGAAATTATAAATCACCGGACGCAATAATTTTATAAAATCCAGGCCTTTTACGTCTTCAGTAATATTTTCTTTAAACCGACCATCTGATGGCCATGTATAAGCTACCTGTCCTTCTATTACGGTAACAGTACTATTACCTATCCTTACTTTATTGCTGGTATTTACTACCGCAGCTTCACCTAAAGCTGTCGCATTTGATAACGCATTGGTAGCTACATCTGCATTATAACCAAGAGCAGTGTTATTGTTGCCTGAATAGTTAGTATAAAGCGACTGAAAACCATCGGCAGTGTTATTGGCTCCCGGGCCATTAGTATAAAGGGCGGCAAGGCCGCTAGCGGTATTATAACTACCAGTAGAGTTGTTTTTCAGGGCTCTGAAACCTAAGGCTGTGTTTTGATCGGCGGTATTTACATAAAGCGCCTGATAGCCCAAAGCGACATTATAATTGCCGGCTATGTTAGAATAAAGTGCCATTGAACCGTTGGCAACGTTGTAGCTGCCGGTAGTATTATTAAACATAGCATTTTCGCCCTCTACAACATTATCGTTTCCTGATGTGTTAGCATAAAGAGCGTTATAACCTGCAGCGCAGTTGTTACCTCCTCCGAAATTACTGTAAAGTGCCTGATAGCCATTTGCGGTATTACTACTTCCTGTACCATTGGTATAAAGAGCAGAGAAACCACTAGCCGTATTGTTAGTGCCGGTAGTATTATTTTTCAT
>JAFDXS010000169.1 GCA_018267795.1 Bacteroidota bacterium
AAACGGTGATTACCGCAGCTTAGGCGGTGGTACCAGGAAAGAACAAAGCCCTGAGATTTCAGGGCTTTGTCAACTATGCGGTTGTAGTTTCTTCTTTGTAATAGCTACTATTCAATTCTGTATTTGCTTGCTCTGCTGCTTCTATAGGCGCGAAGTTGGATAATGCCTCACCCCTGCCCTTGCGAACCACTGTAGTATGCTCATAGTGTGCAGAAGGCTTACCGTCTGCTGTTACTACTGTCCAGCCATCTTCCTTGGTATATACATCGCGCACGCCAAGGTTTATCATTGGTTCTATTGCCAGCACCATACCTTCTTTAAGACGCTTGCCATCGCCGCGGCGACCATAGTTAGGCACCTGAGGATCTTCATGCAGCTTGCGGCCTACACCGTGGCCTACCAGTTCCCTTACTACACCGTATTTATGCACTTTAGACGTAAAATGCTCTACAGCGTAAGATATATCACCTACGCGATTGTTAGCGCTGGCTTGTGCCACACCTAGCATTAATGACTCTTTAGTAACACGCATCAACGTAAGCACCTCAGGCTTTACATTGCCAATGCCAAATGTATAGGCATGGTCACCATGAAAGCCATTCATATACACACCACAATCTACAGATACGATATCGCCATCCTGTAGCTCGTAACTGCCGGGGATGCCGTGTACTACTACTTCATTCACAGAGATACATAAAGCCGCTGGATAACCATGATAACCTTTAAATGAAGGCACACCGCCATTATCACGTATAAAGGTATCAGCCATCTCATCAATCTGAGCAGTGGTAATACCCGGCCTTAAAAATTTTGCCACCTCGGTTAAGGTGGCAGTTACCATTAAAGCACTTTTTCTTATTAATTCAATTTCGTCGTTCGTTCTAATATGTATCATACTTCACAAAAAAACTATTGTAATGTTGTTATACAGATGCGCCGCTGTTTACAGTAGCGCGACCTGATATACGGCCAGTCTTCATTAAACCGTCATAGTGACGCATAAGAAGATAGCTTTCTATTTGCTGGAGCGTATCTAATATTACACCTACACCTATCAGCATTGATGTGCCACCATAGAAAGAAGCAAAGCCACTGGTAACACCAAACAAAGCAGCGATACCTGGTAATATACCTGCTATTGCAAGGAACACAGCACCAGGTAAAGTAATGCGATCCATGATAGTAGCAATGTAATCAGCAGTTGGTTCACCTGGTTTTACACCCGGGATAAAGCTGTTATTACGCTTCAGGTTATCAGCCATTTCAGTTGGGTTGAAGATCAACGCAGTGTAGAAATAAGTGAATGCAATAACCATTACGGCATAGATGATATTATACCAAAGAGATGTATGATCAGACAATGCTTTTACAAAGCCTTGTGAACTTTCGCTATTAGCAAAGCCAACAATTGTAGCCGGGATAAACATGATAGCCTGCGCAAAGATAATAGGCATTACACCGGCAGAGTTTACTTTCAAAGGAATGAAATCGCGTGAGCCAGATACTTCACGGGCTGCATTTGTGCTGCCAATGATACGGCGTGCGTAGTTCAGCGGTATTTTACGTGTACCCTGTGTTAGCAGTATAAGACCTACAATTACAGCAATAAATATTGCCATTTCTATGAGGAATATAAGCAAGCCACCACCACCGCCAAGGTTCTTAGCATGGAACTCCTGCATAAGAGACTGTGGAAGACGAGCAAGGATACCTACCATGATGATAAGTGAAGTACCATTACCTATACCTTTATCAGTAATTTTTTCACCCATCCACATTACAAACAAGGTACCTGCAGTAAGAACTACTACAGTAGAAAGCCAGAACATGAAAGGACTAAATTCAGGTACACGAGCTACTGCATATTGCTGCGTGCTCAAATAAGCTACATAAGCACTAGCCTGGAAAGCAGTAACGAGTACTGTGATATAACGCGTGTATTGGTTAATCTTGCGGCGACCACTTTCTTCTTTCTGCAACTTTGCTACCTGGGGAACAACTATACCAGCAAGCTGCATAAAGATAGATGCCGAGATATAAGGCATAACCCCTAAGGCAAAAATAGAGGCACGGCTAAATGCACCACCGGCAAACATATCAAGAATGCCAAGCAAACCGCCAGGGCCGCTACCTTCACTAAGTAATGCAGGGTTAAGGCCGGGTAATGTAATAAAACATCCTACACGATATACTGCCACTAGTATGATAGTAAATAGGATACGCTTGCGGAGTTCTTCTATGCTCCAAATATTCTTAAGCGTTTCGATAAGTTTCTTCACAGGGACTGTTGTTAATCAAATGAAATGCGAATAAACGATAAAAGACGCATTTCTCCAAATGCGTCTTTTCTATACAGTTATTTATTAGATCAGCTCTATAGTAGCGCCTGCTGCTTCAAGAGCTTCTTTAGCTTTTGCGCTTATAGCGTTTACCTTGAACGGTATTTTTGCTTTCAATTCACCATTACCCAGTATTTTCACCACATCGGTACGGTTGATGAGGCCATTGATGTATAAAATATCCGGCGTAAATTCAGCTATTGAATATTTTTCTATCAGAAAATCAAGCTGGCCGAGGTTAAATACTTTATAATCAACACGGTTTGGATTCTTAAAACCGCGTTTTGGCATACGACGCTGAATTGGCATCTGTCCACCTTCGTGACCGAACTTAGACTGATAACCGGTACGGGCTTGCTGACCTTTGTTACCTTTTGTAGAAGTACCACCATGTCCGCTACCTTCACCGCGACCTATACGTTTCGTTTTATGAGTTGAACCTTCTGCAGGTTTCAGATTGTGTAGTTGCATATAAATTACAATTTTTGAACTTGCGCGGAATTTGTAACCGCTCGCAAATCAGGTTAATAAACTATTTTACTTCTTCTACTTTCACCAGGTGGTGTACAGTTTTTACCATACCCAGTATCTGTGGAGTAGCTTCTACTTCTACAGTTTTGTTGAGCTTGCGAAGGCCTAATGCCACCAGCGTACGCTTTTGGCGCTCAGGACGGTCTATTCCGCTCTTTATCTGTGTTACTTTAATCTTAGCCATGACGCTATTATAATTCAATAAGTTTAAAATGATATTAGTACATAGGGTAATAACAAGCCAGTAAACTGACCGCGGTTATTATCCGTTGAATACTTTCTTAAGGCTTACATTGCGGTGTTTCGCTACCTGTATAGGTTCGCGCAGCATGCTAAGAGCAAGGAAAGTTGCTTTTACCACATTGTGCGGGTTTGCAGAACCTAAAGATTTAGACAGCACGTCAGTGATACCTGCAGCTTCAAGCACAGCACGCATGCTACCACCAGCTATCACACCTGTACCGTGAGCGGCAGGTTTGATAAACACTTTCGCAGCACCTTCTTTAGCCAGCTGATCGTGAGGTATAGTACCATTCATTACAGGTACTTTGATAAGGTTTTTCTTTGCATCATCAATACCCTTAGTAATAGCTTCCTGTACTTCTTTAGCTTTACCTAGTCCATGACCTACAACGCCATTACCATTACCTACAACCACCAGTGCTGAAAAGCTGAATGCACGGCCACCCTTTGTGGTTTTCACCACGCGGTTGATAGCCACTACTTTTTCATGCAGTTCCAGGTCTCCGGCTTTTACGCGATTTAATTGTGTCTTCGCCATTATTTATTAAAAAAGAAAAAGTTAAACAAATTTAGATTAAAGTTTCAGTCCGCCTTCACGTGCACCATCAGCTATTGCCTTCACACGGCCATGATATAAATAACCACCACGGTCAAAAACACAAGTTTCGATACCTAATGCAATAGCCTTCTGCGCGATAGCCTTACCAACCATAGTAGATTTTTCAACCTTATTACCTGACTGAGCAGCTATATCCTTTTCGCGTGAGCTTGCAGATGCAAGTGTTACACCATTCTTATCATCTATAAGTTGTACATAGATATCCTTGTTACTGCGGAATACAGAAAGGCGTGGTTTCTGAGCTACACCCTGTATTCTCTTGCGTATGCGCCAGCGAAGTTTCTGACGGCGGATTACTTTTTGATCGTTTGGCATTTTATTAGTTTTTACGGGCTCACCAGGTTATTGACCTAATGGCTACCGGGATTTGTATAAAAGATTTTATATAAGCAGTTGTCATCCTAAGCAGTGCTATAGGATGACAACTTAATTTATTATTTACCTGCAGCTTTACCGGCCTTGCGACGTACAATTTCGTCAGAGTAGCGAACACCTTTACCCTTGTATGGTTCCGGTTTGCGCAGGCTGCGTATTTTAGCAGCTACCTGTCCTAATAATTGCTTGTCATTTGATTCCAGGATAATTCTTGGATTCTGACCTTTTTCTGCAATAGCAGATGCTTTAATTTCTTTTGGTAATTCTATAATGATATTGTGAGAAAAACCAAGAGCCATGTCAATTTGCTGCCCCTGAACGGCTGCACGATAACCCACACCTACAAGTTCCAGTTCGCGTTTAAAACCATCAGTAACACCTTTTACCATGTTGGCAACCAAAGCGCGGTACAAACCATGCAATGCGCGATGGCGTATCTGGTCAGTAGGGCGTTCGATGATAACCTGATTATCCTGAACTGATACTTTAATATCACGATCAATAGCTTCTTTAAGTTCGCCTTTAGGGCCTTTTACCACTATTTCGTTAGCCGGTGTAACAGTAACTGTAACACCTTTTGCAATTTCAACCGGTTTTTTACCTATACGAGACATCGTAAATCGTTTTGTTTGTTTATGATAGAAGTCTGACCGTTCAGCCTTGTATAGGACAGCTTAATGTATCAGACCTCTTAAATATTTTTATAACTACTAGTATATATAACACATTACTTCACCACCTACATTCTGAGTGCGTGCTTCTTTATCAGTCATCACACCTTTAGAAGTAGATACTACTGCAATACCTAAACCGTTTTGTACACGGCGTATTTCAGCAGGCTTGGCATATTGGCGAAGACCCGGGCGGCTAACGCGTTCCAGGGATTTTATAGCTGGTTCTTTAGACTGTGCATCATATTTCAATGCTATCTTGATAAGACCTTGCTTGTTATCCTCTTCAAATTTGTACTTCAGTATATAGCCTTTTTCGTAAAGGATCTCTGTAATACGCTTCTTAACATTTGAAGCAGGGATTTCCACGATACGGTGGCGAGCCATTTGGGCGTTACGGATACGGGTCAGGAAATCTGCTATAGGATCTGTTACCATTTCTTTATTAAGTTTTGTAAATAAGTTTTGCCTCTGGTTTCAAGACTTTTACATCCCGACCTGGAAACGTTAATAATTACCAGCTTGCTTTACGTACACCTGGTATTTTGCCATCCAATGCCATATCGCGGAATATTAAGCGACATACACCAAAGTGGCGCATGTAGCCACGAGGGCGGCCTGTAAGCTGGCAACGGTTGTGAAGGCGTGTAGGTGAAGAGTTCTTTGGAAGTTTATCCAGAGCAGCATAATCACCGGCAGCTTTCAGAGCAGCGCGCTTTTCAGCATATTGGGCTACCATTTTCTCGCGTTTGCGTTGGCGGGCTTTTACTGATTCTTTTGCCATTTGTCTTTATTCTAAATTATTGATTGTCTTTCTTTATATTCTTGAATGGCATACCCAGCTCTTTCAGCAATTCGTATGCTTCTTCATTTGTCTTGGCAGTAGTTACAAATGTGATATCCATACCACTGATCTTATTTACCTTGTCGATATTAATTTCAGGGAAGATGATCTGTTCTGTAACACCCATTGTGTAGTTACCGCGGCCATCAAATGATTTATCATTAACGCCTTTGAAGTCACGTACACGTGGAAGGGTAACTGATATCATACGGTCAAGAAATTCATACATCTTAACAGCACGCAGCGTAACACGGCAGCCTATCGGCATGTTTTTACGCAGCTTGAAGTTAGAGATATCTTTCTTAGACATTGTAGGTATCGCCTTCTGACCAGAGATAAGTGTCATTTCGTTCACTGCATCATCAATCATTTTCTTGTCAGATACCGAACCTTTAACACCCTGGTTCA
>JAFDXS010000016.1 GCA_018267795.1 Bacteroidota bacterium
GTTCTGAACAATGCCCAAATACCGGAGAAAGCCAGTGTGCCGAAAAGAACAGAAATAGGCAAGTAAGTAGTAAAGGTAAAAATGCCAAGGAATGCTGTAATAGAGGCTACGGTATACTCAGACGGGGCTTCGTACCAATAAAGGCGCGATATATAATCATAGTAATCACCGTCATACCACTTTGGTATATGAAACAGCAGATTGAACCACTTGGTAGTAGATTCGCCGTAAGCACTGTTTATAACCTGTGCATGGAAGAAGTAGTTAGAAGTATCACCGCCGCCATAGTAGTACTGATATATCAAGCCTATACCTATTGCGCCGCATATCTTTACAGTAAGGCCTGATATAAAATACGGGCGCCATGGATGACCCGGAGGATACCTGTTATCACGTATCTTATATGCAATAAGATAAATAATAACTAAATAAAATGGTAATAAAATGTAATCAAGTATGGATATAAATGGCATTTGTGTAATTTAGTTGTCTGTATTACATGATTTACGCTTTTACAATCTCCATTATCCTTACATGTGCGGTATAACCGGCTACTATGCCTTTAATAACAATGCAGCTAACAATCTAACAAAAATAACACAATCAACCGAGAAACTATTTCTACGCGGGCCTGATAGTGGTAATTTTTACAAAGATGAAAAAGTGGCTTTAGGGCACAGGAGGCTATCTATAATAGATACCTCTAACGGAGCATCGCAACCTATGAGCGATGTAAGCGGGCAGTATGTTCTTATTTTCAATGGGGAGATCTTCAACTTTAGCGAATTATCAGATAAATATCTACAGCCTACCTGGCAACGAATAAATGGCCCCAGGACGAGCTCTGATACAGAAGTGCTTTTATACCTGTTGATAGAGTATGGTGTAGAATGCCTGGAATGGTTGGATGGTTTTTTTGCATTTGCCTTTTATAATAAACAGAATGGCGAGCTAATACTGGCAAGAGACCCATATGGCAAAAAACCACTTCTTTATGCCTTAACGGGAGACTACCTGGCCTTCTCATCTGAAATGAAATCGCTGCTGGAATGGAACATACTCAAAGAGCTTGACTATACAGTACTGCATCAATACCTGCAACTGAACTATATACCCCAGCCGCAAAGTATACTAAAGGGAGTAAGCAAGCTAAACGCCGGGTATTACATGTCCATTAATAATACAGGTACTACAGACTACAAACCATATTATCAATTAAAAATAAATCCATCCGGTTATCAGCGCCATAGCTACGAAGAAGCACAGCAGCAATTAATAGACAAAATGGATATTGCTGTGCAGGAAAGAATGATTGCTGATGTACCGCTTGGGGCATTCCTGAGCGGAGGTATTGATTCCTCTGTTATTGTTGCATTAGCAAGTCGCCATACATCTAAACTAAAAACGTTTTCGATAGGCTATAAAGACAATCCTTTTTTTGATGAAACAAGCTATGCTGACCTTGTAGCCAAACAATACAAAACAGAACATACCGTCTTTTCGCTTAGCAACAATGATTTTCTTGAGCACTTATATAACGTACTTGATTATATAGACGAGCCGTTCGCAGATTCCTCTGCTATTCCGGAATATATTTTATGTCACTACACCCGCAAGCATGTTACAGTAGCACTGAGTGGTGACGGTGGCGATGAAGTATTTGCAGGATACAATAAACACGCCGCGGAGTGGAAGATGCGCCAAAACACTTTAGCTAACACGATGGTAAAAGCAGGCTTACCTATCTGGAAATCATTACCACGCAGCAGGAATAATAAAGTAACCAATCTTTTCAGGCAGCTTCACCGTTTTGCAGAGGGTGCAAACCTGTCTGTGAAAGAGCGTTACTGGCGCTGGGCTTCTTTTAATACTAAAACGCAGGTTGACGGCTTATTAACGCCCTCCAGCCTGCAAAAAGTAAGTATCCAGGTGCTTGCGCAGGAAAAAGCTAAATTATTATCCTGCTTTGAGACAGGCGACTATAACGAAGTGTTGCAAACCGATATGCAGTTGGTGTTGCTTAGCGATATGCTCGTAAAAGTAGATTCTATGAGCATGGCTAACAGCCTGGAAGTACGCAGCCCCTTCCTTGACCATAAGGTAGTTGACTTTGCTTTTTCATTACCATCTGAGTATAAAATAGATGGCACGCTAAAAAAGAAAATTGTGCAGGACGCATTCAGGCCAATGCTACCAACGGAGATATACAACAGACCAAAGCACGGTTTCGAAATACCATTGCTTGATTGGTTTAGAAATGAACTTTGGGGCTTGATAAATGATGATCTTCTAAAGCAATCCTTCATTGAAGAACAAGGAATATTTGATGTAGCCGCTACTGAAAAACTAAAGAAAAAACTTAAGAGCAGCAACCCGGAAGATAGCCATGCTACTATATGGGCATTGATTGTTTTTCAGTATTGGTGGAAAAAGTATTACATATGACGTTAATCAGCACGCCTATTGATATTTAAACGCTATATATCAGCGAAAACGACGTATTTTAGAGCCCTATTGCTATTATGCCACGTGTACTAAGAATATTGAACAGACTGATAATTGGCGGCCCTGCCATTAATGCTACTTACCTTACCAGGTATATGGCACCTGAGTTTGAGACAATGCTGGTAATAGGCGGCAAAGACGACCACGAACAAGATGCAGATCACCTCACTGACATCCTGGACATTAACCCGGTGGTGATACCTGAAATGAAACGCTCGTTACACCCCGTAAGTGATGGACAAGCCTTTCAGAAGGTAAAAGCGCTAATCAAAGAATTCAAACCTGATATAGTACATACACATGCTGCAAAATCAGGCGTAATAGGTCGTATGGCTGCTGAGGCATGCGATGTACCTGTGATAGTACATACCTTTCATGGACATGTATTTCACAGTTATTTCAATAAGTGGACGACTAAGACCTTCGTGCAGATAGAAAGATATCTTGCCAAGCGTTCTTCAGGTATTATAGCTATTAGTCAAAAACAAAAAGAAGAGCTGGCAAATGTGTATAAGATTTGCCCTGAAGAAAAAATCAGTATTATTCCCCTTGGCCTCGACCTTGATAAATTTCAAAGAGATCAGGATATCAAACGCATTAGTTTCCGTGCCAAATATCATATTCATCCTGATGAAATAGCTATTGGCATAATAGGCCGCATAGTGCCTGTAAAGAATCACAGCATGTTTGTAGCCGCCGCAAAGCGTCTGCTTGAACAAAGCAACAAAAAGGTAAAGTTTATAATAATAGGAGATGGTGATATGCGTGCACAAATGGAAACTGAATTCAGTGCTGCCGGTATCAGCTACGCCTATTTCCCTGATGCAGACAAAGAAGCCACTGCTATTTGTACCTCATGGCTTACAGAGATGGATGTAGTACTCGCTGGGCTGGATATTGTGGCGCTAACATCTCATAATGAAGGTACGCCGGTATCATTAATCGAAGCACAGGCAGCAGGAAAACCTGTAGTATCAACCAACGTAGGTGGTGTAGGCGACGTAGTAATAAACAATGAGTGCGGATTCATTACCGAACCAGGCAATGTAGAACAGTTTGCCAATGCATTACTGCAATTAGTAAACAGCGAACAGCTAAGGCATGACTTTGGCACTGCAGGCAGACGCTTTGTGCAAGGTAAATTCTCTTACCAGAGATTGGTAAAAGACATGTCCGAATATTATTACAGTCTGCTTGAGAAAAAGCAAACGAAGATTTTAAAGCACTTTTAGCACTTTACTTTTGTGCAGCCTCAGCCAGGTACATTTCTTTAAAGAAAGCCACAGTATTCTTTAGGCCATCCATAAATCTTAATGTAGGCTGATAATTCAGCAATTCTTTAGCCTTTGAAATATCAGCTAATGAGTTGCGTATATCCCCTGCCCTTTCTTCGCGGTGAGTAGGCTCATGCTCCATTTGCAGCATTTCACGGATAGAGGTATAAAGAAAGTTGACGGAAAAGTTTTCGCCTACGGCTACGTTGTACACCTTACCAAAAGCTTCGTCATTATCTGCAAGCATGCCTCTTACATTAGCCTGTACAGCATTATCTACAAAAGTAAAATCGCGCGTTTGTTCACCATCTCCATTAATGTATACAGGCGTTTGCTTTAATATTCCACTTACAAATAATGGAATGACAGCAGCATAAGGCCCATTAGGGTCCTGCCGCGGACCAAATACATTGAAGTAGCGATAGCCTATTACCTTCATGCCGTATAGCTTTGAAAATACTTCCGCATACAGTTCGTTAGCCTTCTTGGTAACAGCATACGGAGAAAGCGGATTGCCTACTTTTTCTTCACGCTTTGGCAAGTTTGGCTCATCGCCATATACTGATGATGAAGATGCATAAACGAATGCCTTTACCTTATTGTCTTTAGCAGCTGTAAGCATATTTACAAAGCCACTTACATTCACCTCATTGCTGGTAACAGGATCTGATATAGAACGGGGTACGGAACCAAGTGCTGCCTGGTGACTTACATAGTCTATACCCTCACATGCTTTTTTGCAAGTTTCATAATCACGTATGTCACCCTCTATAAATTCCAATTGCGGGAATGAAGCAAACATTTCAATATTTCTTAGAAACCCTGTAGAGAGGTTATCAAGCACTCTTACTTTTCCGGCACCATTCTTTAATAAATACTCAACTATATGAGAGCCAATAAAACCGGCACCACCGGTAACAAGAAAACTATTCTTCGAAATATCTTTACTATGAAAAGCAGGCATTAGAAACTATTGAGGTAAATAATATTGCATTAATAAGCATGCAAATTATATCGAAAAAATGGATTGGAATTGCTAATAACAACTTATTAGTAAAAATAAAGACCGCTTCAAGTGCGGTCTTTATAAGGAAAGCTTATGCTGTTTTTTTATCAGCTTTAGTTGCTTTTTTAATTTTAGCAGGTCTGCTTTTACCAAAGCTGCCTATTGAAATCTTTCCACGTTTGGTGCGTTTATCGCCTCTTCCCATGATATTATAGTATTTAGTTTACAAAAATAAAAAAAGCAAGAAACATTTCGCTCCTTGCTTTAAGTTTCTTCAGGCAAAAAGTTATTTTTTACCAGTACCTATTTTAGCAGAAAATTCTTTACCTGCTTTAAATTTAGGCACTTTGCGCGCTTTGATCTTAATTACTTCGCCTGTCTGAGGGTTGCGTCCGTTACGGGCAGAACGGTCAGATACAGAGAATGTACCAAAACCTACCAGTGTAACGCGGTCACCTTTTTTCAGAGTAGCAACTACTGAATTGGTGAAAGAATCCAATGCCTCATTAGCCTGAGTTTTAGTGATGCCGGAATCTTTAGCAATTTTGTCAATTAATTCAGCTTTGTTCATACGCTTGTGTGTGTTTTGTTATGAAAGTGATTTTTACGAGGTTAGGCAAATATACAGACCTTTACCACAGTTCCAAATTTCCACAAACTATTTTTTAGGAGCCAAAAGCCTTACCAGTAGCCGCTTTCCACAGTTCATTCACAATAAAAACCTTAACAAATCAAAACAGAGCCCTTAAAACCCGCTACCAGCAAGCATCTTATCATATTGGCAAGGAATTTGATATAAACAGCTGCTGGGATAGCAAAATATACATTAAGTAAACCCTTTAAAATCAAGCCTCTACTTGCATAATGGAGCGAAATGCAATGAATTTGTTCCCAAAACGCTGAAAGCTTATCTCCCTAAGTCTTGGTGCATGTGTATTAATATACTCGTTATAGCTATCAATATTTTTACAAAAATATTGCGCTACATAAGTAATGCCTTCCGACTCATCTTGCTCAAGCAGGCGAAACAGGTGCTTATCTGTAAACAAGCCAGTATTCATTAATGCCGGCATGTGTTCTTCCTTCATCCACTTCAGCCATTCATCTGCTGCATCTTTGTCCACCTTCATTGTAACGTTATATACTATCATGCTTTAGAATATTTTTGTTGTTTTACCATTTCTTCTCAATCGTTTCCAGGATACTTACATAGCTGATGTAGCGCTCCTCATCTATCTTCCCGCTGCCTACAGCCTCTTTTACTGCACAGCCCGGTTCATTAACATGTAGGCAATTATTAAATCGGCAATGCGCCATTACTGCACGTATTTCAGGAAAGTATTGCCCTAGCTCTTCACGCTCAAAATCAATAAGACCAAATTCTTTTACACCGGGTGTATCTATGATCTTACCACCCGCGGGGAGATCAAACATCTCGGCAAATGTAGTAGTGTGCTGTCCCTTGCCACTCCAGCCGGACACTTCATGCGTTTTTAAATCGAGGTTGGGGATGAGCTGGTTTATTAAAGTGCTTTTGCCGACACCTGAATGGCCGCTGAATAATGTGATCTTATCTTTTAGCTTTTCTTCCAGTTTTAATACACTATTATGCTGCAGGGCAATAACTGGATAGACTTCGTAACCAGCTTTGCGATACATGTTTTCCCATTGCTCTAACTGCTCTGTATGTTTCGTCTTCAACAGATCAATTTTATTAATAACTATAAGCACGGGTATATGATATGCTTCTGCTGTAATAAGGAAACGATCAATGAAGCCCTGCGATGTACGCGGTTCTGCGATTGTAACAATAATAAGTGCTAGGTCAAGGTTTGCTGCTACTATATGTTTTTGATGCTTATTATGCGGCGATACACGAATGATATAGTTATGCCGGTCAAGTACATCTGTTATTATTGCAGTATTAGTTGATTCCTCTTCTATATCAAAATTCACTTTGTCACCTACTGCTATAGGATTGGTAGATGATATATCATCATCTATCTTCATTTTGCCTTTTATCCTTGCCTTCCAGAAGATGCCCTGCTCATCCTGCACCAGGTACCAGCTGCCTGTAGATTTATATACCAGTCCCGTTAAGTTCCTATCCTCCGCCATACTGCCAGATTTCTTTGTCTATTATTATTCATATCGTAATGCCACGATCGGGTCGAGTTTTGAAGCTTTTATTGCCGGGTAAATACCAGATATGATGCCCACTGCGGCACAAAGGCTTACGCCCATAATAATCCAGAGCCATGGAACAATGAATGGGGTCTTGAAAAATACACCTATTACATTGCCCACCAACATACCAACCAATACACCCAATACACCACCAATAACGCTTATCATAATCGACTCTGTAAGGAATTGATTTTTTATAGTGGCAGATCTTGCTCCTAATGCTTTGCTCACGCCTATTTCCCTGGTACGCTCGGCTACCGATACAAGCATAATATTCATAAGACCTATAACTGAGCCAAGCAAGGTGATAATACCAATGATAATAGCAGCCCAGGTAATGTACTTAATGCTATCCAGCAGTATGGAAGCCAGGCTATCATCTGCAGTAACGCTAAAGTTATTTTCTTTGCCCAGAGGCAGCTTTCTTATTATACGGAATAAGCCTTCCGCTTCTTCAGAGGCGAGGTCTTTATTCTTTACGTCGGGGATCTTTACATTTATCATGTAAGAGTTCTCAGAGCCAAATACAGCACGGGCATTGATGAGTGGCACCATCACTACGTTATCGGCATTCATGAGCATGCTGCCGCCTTTGGCTTCAGCTATACCTACCACTCTATATTTTTCATCCCCTACTGAGATAACCTGGTTAATAGCTTTCTCCGGCTTGTCTTTAAAAAGTTTTTTAGCAACATCATTGCCTATAATGCACACGTAACTACCAAACTCATTTTCGTAGGCAGAGAAGCTACGGCCTATAGCCAGCTTTGTATCAGTAGCGTTGAGATAATCATTATCAATACCAACGGTACGTACATTGGGGTTTGTCTTTTCTGAAGCAAAATGCGCAGTGGCCACCATGGAGCCTACTACCGAGATACCAATGGTAGATGGGAAATCGAACCGTTCCTTGAACATTTTTGCCTCATCATAAGTTATCGCCTTTTTCTCAGTAGATGTGATACTTACGCCCCGCCTGTTTCGCTTTTTCTTCAGTATGTCATTTGTTATCTGGAAGGAGTTTACCCCCATGCTGCTGAAGTTGGAATAAACGCTGGTCTTCAATACTTCTATAGCCGTAAGAATACCCACTAATGCAGTGATGCCCAGTGCAATGATAGCAATAGTGAGCACCGACCGTAACCTATTGTTGCGTATAGCGCGGAAGGCAAGTGTGAGGTTGAATAGTAACTGCGTCATTGCAAAGCCAAAGTTAGCATGCTATTGTTAAACAAATGCACCTGCATTATTGCCTTACAAAGCTATGCGTTGCAATAATCTTACCATGTGCACTAACTGCCCGGAGATAATAAGTACCTTTGGCTAACGAAGCAATATTAAAGGTCACTATATTCTTACCATCATGGCAATAGCTATGCAATAGCTTATCTACCATACGGCCTTGAATATCATAAATCACAAAATCTACCACCTGGTCTTTGTCCATCTCGAAGCTTAGCTGTATGAACTGCTCAGCCGGATTAGGATAAAGAACTGAAGGCATTGGTGAAGCGTTTGGCACCTGTGGAACGGCTGTATAATATGGCGATACTAATTTCGCTACATAGTTACCATAGCTTTTAAACTGCCTTCCATAAAGACCATTTACCCATACCTTGCCTATGTTACTCCAATCAGGCTGCGAGCCACTATAATCACCCCAGCGCTGTTCATATCCTATGCCTGATATATTAATGGCACTATCGCCATTCTTAATGCGTAACAGATCAGAAAACTGTGTGCCGTCAAAGAAGATAGCACCGAAGCCGGGATATGTTCTTGGCCCTGAAAAATCAAAAGAGATAATAGACTGATTATTGCCACCTGCATTACCTGTATAGGAGAGATTAGGATAGGCAAAATCAAGCGTATCTATACTAAATAGCTGGGCTTTTACTGTGGGGGCGGTAGCATAATTGCTGATGATACCATGAAAGATACCAGCAGCACCACTAACTGCATCTACAGAGGTACTTACAAATTGTATCTCGTTCCCTTCCATATAAGCACCTAGTACGCGTCCATCATTTGTTGCGAGCACTACGGTATCCGGCTGACGGCCATTGGGCGGTACACCATATTTTATAGGGCACACAAGTGCTTGTACGGTAAGCGTATGGCTGCTGCTGCCGATGGTATCGGGTATATGAATAAGGAATACTGAGTCATTTTGAATATCAAAGTCCCTATTGGAAAGGAAATATTCATCGGGACCTTTTATGCCTGCACCGCCCTTTACCGGATAGATACATCTTACCGGCTTGCCACCGTAAGTAACACTGTCCCATATCTGGTAGTTAAGCGAGGCGCTGCCTGCATAGCCATCTGCCTTACGAACCTGGTAGATTACACTTTCTTTAAAACCTGTTTGCCATGGAATACCATATTTTACTTTATTGCCTGTAAAGAAGAATTCATCTTTAGTAATAGCTACAGAGGGAAAATCGAACCAGGTTGTATCGTTTGCATAGTTGCCTTTGAACTTGTAAAAGTGCCAGGTGCCGCGCGGATTATGCGTATCAGAGAACCCAAGCACTATATAGTTAAACGAATCTGTACCATTCAGCATTATAGAGATAAACCTGTCTGCGTCCTGGTCGTACATGATCTTTGGATCGTAGCGGAAATCGTTGGTACCATTTAAGCCTACTGCAGAAGATAATGAAGCCAGCGATTTATGAAAGCCGATCATCTTACCATCTACAGCGGTGTAGGTGGTGAAGTATTGGTTCATGACAGTAACAAAGGTGTCATTATTGTTAATAGCCATATCATTATCAGGTGGGATGCCTGAAATTGAATCTGCCTTGTAAGAATACTCGATAACAGGAAGCAAAGTAGGCAACATGGCGACTGATATGCGGATATAGCCTACTGCTTTCTTTCTTTACTTCGTCCAGTTTTTCCTGTTCATCAGCGGCATCAGGCTCTGGCATTTCAGTGTAGGATATAGTGGCATTATACTTATCCCCTACTTTATCGAAATCTACTGTGCCGGCGAGCGGCGCGGTATAACGCCTAACTCTTGCCTGCGCATAAATAAGATTGGCTACCAGGCTGAAAGCAAGCACAAAAAGTAAACATTGACGCATGTGTCTATTTTCATTAAAAATACGAAAACCTCTGCACTTAAGGGCAGAGGTTTTGCGCGCATGGTAAATACTAATATTATCCCTGTAATGCCGCAGCACCGCTCACTATTTCTGTAAGCTCTGTAGTGATGGCAGCCTGGCGTGCACGGTTGTAACTTATCTTAAGGTTACGTAGTAACTCATTCGCATTCTCACTTGCTTTATCCATAGCTGTCATACGTGCACCGTGTTCTGATGCGTTGGCATCCAGCACTGCTTTATACACCTGAGTATTCAGGATTTTAGGCATCAGGTCGCGCAACAGTGTTTCCATAGAAGGTTCGAACATGAAATCCACTTTCTTTTTGCTGCCTTCTGCATTTTCCACTTTAGGGATTGGCAGGTATGGCTCGCTTACGAAAGCTTGAGTAGCAGCATTCTTAAACTGGCTATATACTATTTCCACTTTATCGTATTCCTTGTTCAGGAATGCTTCCTGAGCATATACAGCAGCATTGCGTACGTTATCGAAACTGAGGTCTGAAAATACGGTCCAGTAGTTATCAACCACTTTGTAACCTAAGCGCAAAAATGCTTCATAACCTTTTTTACCAAGCGGCAGTATAGTTACATTTCCTTTAGCTTCCTGGGCTGCATATTTTTCTTTAATGATCTGACGGGTAAGCTTGATAACGTTTGAATTATAAGCACCGCACAAACCACGATCACTGGTGATAGGAATGAACAATATCTTTTCTACGGGACGTTCTTCGGCTAAAGGCAAGCTAACACCTGAAGAAGCACCACTTACTATATTACTCAGCATTTCCTGCAGCTTCTGCGCATAAGGACGCATTTGTATAATTGAATCCTGCGCGCGACGTAGTTTTGCCGCACTTACCATCTTCATAGCTTTGGTTATCTGCTGTGTAGAGGTTACTGACTTGATACGATTGCGTACTTCTTTGAGCTGTCCCGACATATATACGTAAATAACAATTATAAAATCGGTTGCAAAATTACGGCATCCTGCCGAATATTGCAAAAAAGACAGGCTGATAATTCCTTAACTTTATCGCAACTCGAAATTCACCAATTTTGCTAAATAATTTGATTATTCCATATGTTACATAAAACAAAGATCGTAGCTACAGTAGGACCGGCATGCAATACTTATGAGAAATTACTGGCACTTGTACAAGAAGGCGTAAACGTATTCAGGCTTAACTTTTCTCATGGTACTCATGATGAGCATAAGCAAGTCATTACACATATTACTAAAATCAACCAAACCTTTCCGCTTAATGTGGCTATACTGGCAGACCTGCAAGGGCCAAAACTGCGCGTGGGCGAGATAAAAGACAATGCCCTGATGCTGAATATGGGCGATGAATTTTACTTCAGCAATATAAAAACGGTGGGCACACTGGATAACATCTACATTTCTTATCCTGATTTTCATAAAGATGTGCGTATAGGTGAAAAGATATTGATAGATGATGGTAAAATAGAGGTGCTGGTAGTAGAGATAACTGCCGATGACCGCGTGAAAGTAAAAGTGACATCACCGGGTATCTTATCTTCTAAAAAAGGGGTGAACCTGCCTGACACAAAGATATCTCTACCCTGCCTCACAGAAAAGGACCTGGCCGACCTGGATTTCATAATAACACAGGACAACGTGGACTGGATAGCTCTATCCTTTGTAAGAAGGCCACAGGACATACTAGACCTGCGCGCTATACTGAAGGAAAAACACAGCAATGCCAAGATAATAGCCAAGATAGAAAAGCCCGAAGCACTGGAACACCTGCGTGAGATAATACTAGCATCAGACGCTATAATGGTGGCACGTGGCGACCTGGGCGTGGAACTGCCACTGGAGCAGATACCTATGATACAAAAGAACATAGTGCGCAAGTGCATACACCGTGCTAAGCCTGTGATAATAGCCACGCAGATGATGGAGAGCATGATAGACCGCACGCGCCCGAACCGTAGCGAGATAACCGACGTGGCTAACGCTGTGCTGGAAGGTGCTGATGCTGTGATGCTAAGCGGCGAAACAGCTATGGGACAATATCCTGAACTGGTGATAAAGACCATGGTGAGCATAATAAATGAGGTGGAAAAAGATGAGGTGGTATATAACAGGAACCTTGTACCTCAGCCCCACTCGCCATCTTTCCTTAGCGATGCGGTGTGCTATAACGCCTGCGAAATAGCTGCGGCTGTGAGTGCAAATGCACTGATAGGCATGACACAATCGGGCTATACCGGGTTTATGCTTTCGAGCTTCAGGCCGAAGTCACCGCTGTTTGTTTTTACCAAGACGCAAACGTTGGTGAACCAGCTGAGCCTGAGCTGGGGTGTACAGGCATTTTTCTATGCTAATGAAGAAAGCCTTGACCAGATAATAGCAGACCAGATAAACTTCCTGAAAGAGAAAGAATTACTGAAAGAAGGTGATGTGGTGGTGAATACCGGCAGCACACCTGTGCTGGAACACTTGCCTACTAATATGCTGAAGATAACCCGTGTGAAATAAGTGGATAACTTATTCTTTTGAGAAAGCTGGTTGGGGTATTCCAATCAGCTTTTTTATTATACGCCTGGTAGCTTATTCAGGCCAAGGTATAATCTGCAGAAAAAATTGCTGTTTTTACGATTTTTGGCTGTGTGTCTTTAGCAGTAATGCTTTCATGGGATTGACGCAAGGTATAATTGGGTATAAAATGCTTGTTTTATACCCTGAT
>JAFDXS010000170.1 GCA_018267795.1 Bacteroidota bacterium
AATACCACAGCCTTGTGCAGAGGTTATACAATTTGGGTGTGGATATCTGTGAATTTCCGTTGTAGAAAACGTGGGCAGTTAAGTAAAAGTTTCCCCTCAGCGTATATTCCGAAAAGTTCGAAAAAGTTTGTCTTTAAAATTTTGCCCTTTTCCACATCGATCTACGATATTAAGATTAGGTTATTTCTCAACACTCATTGTTATCCCCAATCCACATTTTGTTGTGAGTATGTCTATTTTAAGCACTCTCTATGTGGGGATAAGGAAAGTATAAAACGGGTATGAACAGAATTCTGTTATTTTGCAATAGGGATAACATTTTTGTTTCCCCATATCCACAGCCCTAATTGATAATAATAGATTCTTTTTAAAAAATTTAACTATCAATATTATTATGAGTGTGCAAATTGAAAATGCGTTTTTGGAAATTGAAAAAAAGGGATACCTTGATGTCGAAATTGATCCTTCCCTCGATTTGTTTGAAGAGATTGAAAAGTTGAAGCGTGAGAAAAATGCAGTGTTGCTCGCACATTACTACCAGGAGCCGGATATACAAGATATTGCTGATTATATAGGAGATAGCTTAGGCCTCGCGCAGGAAGCTGCACGTACTAATGCTGACGTGATAGTTTTTGCCGGTGTACACTTTATGGCAGAGACTGCTAAAATACTGAACCCTGAAAAGAAAGTATTACTGCCTGACCTGCACGCCGGCTGCTCACTGAGCGATAGTTGTCCGCCGCCATTGTTTAAAGCCTTTAAGGAGCAACATCCTGACCACCTGGTGATATCTTATATCAACTGCTCTGCAGGTATAAAAGCACTGAGCGATATTATATGTACTTCTTCTAATGCGAAGCTAATTGTTGAGAGTCTGCCTAAAGAGCAAAAAATAATATTTGCACCAGATAGAAATTTAGGTGCATATATAAATAAGACCACCGGAAGAAATATGGTATTGTGGAATGGTGCGTGTATGGTGCACGAAATATTCTCGCTGGAAAAGATCACTAAATTAAAAGCACGTCATCCTGAGGCATTACTGGTAGCACACCCTGAGTGTGAAGAACCTATACTGAGGATAGCAGATTTTATAGGCTCTACTACACAGATATTGAAATATACCGAGAAGAGTAAGAATAATAGCTTTATAGTAGCTACAGAAACGGGCATCATGCACCAGATGCAAAAGAACTCGCCTAACAAAACTTTTATAGCTGCACCACCGGACAATGCATGTGCATGTAATGACTGCCCACATATGAAACTAAATACACTGGAAAAAGTGTACCTGTGTATGAAGTATGGCGCACCTGAAGTGACTATGCCAGAAGAACTGAGACTTGCAGCAAAGAAGCCAATAGACAGGATGCTGGAACTAAGTAAGCAGTTTGGCTTAGGCGGTTAATATTACTTAATTGCCTGGTAGACTATTTTGCCCTTTACTATTGTATAGAGCACTTTAGTTTTTAATGTATTGGCTTGAGATGATTTCATTATATCTGTATCCAGTATTATAAGGTCTGCATCTTTACCTGTTTCCAGGCTTCCTTTTTGTTTTTCACTGAAAATACTTTTTGCTGCCCAGATGGTCATGCCTTGTAATGCTTCTTTTTTAGTCAATGCATTTTCTGGCAGAAAGCCCGCAGGTGGATTTCCTTTTTTATCCTTACGATATACTGCAGCATAAAAAGTGTTCAGTGGATTTATTTCTTCTACCGGGAAATCTGTACCTAATGCTATCCAGCCATTTTGCAGCAGGAGATCTTTAAAGGCGTAGGCATGTGGTAATCTTTTTGCGCCTAATCTATTAATAGCCCAGGGCATATCAGAAGTGGCATGTGTGGGCTGTACGGATGGTATTACGGAGTAATCACCAAAGAGGTGGATATCTGCAGGGTCTACTACCTGGCAGTGCTCTATGCGCCAGCGCAGATCGTTTTTGCCACCAAGTGCTTCAGCATATACATTTAGTATTTGCCTGTTGGCATTATCGCCTATAGCATGAGTGCATAACTGCCAATGATATTGTAATGCAAGTGCTGCGATATCTTTGAAATGAGATACTGGACTTAATAGTGTGCCTCTATGGCCGGGCTTATCGGTATAGTCTTCTATAAGTGATGCGCCGCGTGAGCCAAGTGCGCCGTCTGCATACATTTTTATGCCTGCTATTTTTAATTGTCCGTAATCAACAGGTCCTTGTTTTACAAATGCATCAAGTGTTGGTTCATCATCTGCTACTAATAGAGCATTGCCTATGCTTAGCGTGTTATTATCATACAGGTTTTTAAGGATGTTAATAACATCCTTTTTCACACCACAATCTATTACATAGGTAAGGCCCAGTTTATAGCAATCATTTTGTGCGGCTACTAAATATTTTACAGCCTGTGCCTGGGGTAGTGCAGGTATCAGGTTTTCCACAGGCGTCATTGCATTGTCTATGAGTATACCGGTTAGCTCACCGTTCTTTTTTTCTACTACTCCGCCTTCTATTGTTGTATGTACATCTATGTGGGCTAGTTGTAATGCTTTTTCATTACATAGCAGCGCATGGCCATCTATGCGTTTTAGTATTACAGGCTTGTCTGGAAATAATTTGTCTAGTGTATCTTTTGTTGGGAACTCTTTTATTGTCCATTTGTTCTGGTCCCAGCCGCGGCCATATATCCAGCTTAGCTCATTGGTCTTTTCATAGGCCACCAGTTTTTTTACTACCTCTTCAAATGATTTTGTGCCCTCAAGCTCGCATTTATATTTATCAAGTGCATAGCCGCTGAAATGACAATGTGCATCTATAAAGCCCGGATAAATAAACTTGCCCTTTGCATTAATATTCTTTACTGAGGTATACTTGCTGTTTATTTCTTTATTGCTGCCCAGCGCTGCTATGCGGCCATTCGTTATAGCCATAGCCTGGTATGTATGCCAGGCACTATCTGCAGTATAGATAGTAGCATTTTGTATCAGCAGGTCTGCATTATTTTTTGACTGGGCCTTGCTTGCAGCAGGCAATAGAAGTAACAGCAATAGTTTTCTCATAAGAACAAATGTACTATACAGCAGAATGAAGCGAAAGTGCAGGCAAAAAATTAAGCGTCCTGTACAGGACGCTTTCACAATAAGATATTACCCCCTTTATACAAACTATAGTTTGATGCCTACACCTATATCTATACCCAGCAGGTTAGCATTGGTATGTGCATTTCTTGGAATAAAGTGAATGGATTCTTTTACCTGTACTCTTGGTGTTATATCGTAAGTAACACCTTGCGTAACAGTAAAGCTAACAAATGGTGTGCAGGTATGCGTGGTAACAACATCTTTAGCAGCACCATCAGTAAAGTTGAACTCGCTGTATTTTTCCTGGTACACATTATATACGGCACCGCCGCCAACAAATGGTTTCAGTTTATTTGATTTCTTGCCAAAGCTATACTGTATGGTAACAGGAACAGTAAGATTGTAGATCTTGCCAACACCCCTGTTGATGATGTTTACACCACCTGTTTTATTTACTACAGTGCTGCTGCCGTATTTTAGTTCGAACTCCAGTGCAAGACGCTGGGTAATAGATTTCGCACCATAAATAGAATTGGTGAAAACATACTTGCCTGTTGGCTGTTTTATGGCACTGTTGTTATTAATAAACATTTGGGCACCCGTTTCATAACCTATTACCCAATCGCGTTGGTTATGAGCGGTACAAGAGTCCTGCGCCTGCACCTGTAAGCAGGATATCAGGGTACTTACAACAAGACAATACAGCAGAAAGTTTTTCATAGTATTGTTATTTTTCTTCTTATTGCTTTAGAAGACATAAAATTCTGCTAAAGCGTTTATAAAATAATGTTAAATGTACAGTACAATAAACGTTCCAGCAAATGAATTTATTATAAGAGCGTATAATATTTATTTATTAAACATATAAGAAATTCCCAGCATACAAGTGAGATAGGTGGTAGGTTTGGTATAAGTATAAAATTCACCACGCTTGGTTGTGAATGGAGTGAATACGGCATCATTGCTACCGTAGGAATAATCCTGACTGGTGTAGCGCATGCTTATTTTGTAAGATACATCCAGGTTAAGCGCCCATTGTTTGTTAATACTATATCGGCCCCAGTAATTGAGCCCCATGAGGTCGTCATTCCACTTTGTTTTAATATAGCCAACTGGATAATAGGGCGATTGTGGTACCTGGTACATAGAATATTCATCAGCAGAATGCAGGCGGGTGTATGAGAGGCCGATGTAACTGATAAGCATTTTGTCTTTTTGCTTTGCCAGAGCTTTATTGTTATTAAGACGATACTGAATAACAGCCGAGTAGTTGAATATATTTTGTGATAAGCTGTATCTAAACTCTTCGGGAGCAGGGATACCGCTGTAGATGTTAGCTGGAAGTATTATATCGTCGTTGTGTTTATCGTGGTAGTAATTTACTGATAACTGGTAAGCCCAATGCGATTTTGTCTCGCGGCGTATGAATAGGCCATTATTAAAGTCTGCCTGTTTCCAATGCTTGTGCAGAATTATGGGTTTACCGCTGGAGAAATATTCCAGATTGTAATAAGCAATGGTTCCGGTTTCAAAACCGATTTGCGTGGATTGAGCAAATGATGCACAGCCAAACAGGCTAAGTGCAAGGGTGGTAATTAATTTCATAAGGGGTGTAATTTATTATTTAGTAAAGCGGTAGGCAATACCTAACGCTGTGCTAAGATAATAATCGGGATCCAATTCTTTATACTCAACATTAGATACAGGGGTTAGATTTTCAGTATTTAGTCTGCCATTAATATTCAGGCTTAATACTAATCTTTTACTTACATCGTAAGACGCATAATAGCTTAGCCCGATAGCCCTGTACTGAACATTGTATGTTTGTGAAATACTTATATTGTAATTCATTATCACATCGTACCGGGTGCCGTGTATATAACGCTTGTTTTGAATAGCAGTATACGTTATCCCCACATAGCTTTTTATTCCTTTAAAATTTGTATTCCTTAATGCAGCCTTGCTATTAAGATTATACTGCAGGCTGAAATCCAGTAGGTAGAATGTACAATCTTCAGCATAATTTTCTACGACATATATCCCGTAAGTGGTTGGTTTAGATATAGAGGGGTCTTGTGCGATAATGTTTGAGGTATAGACATTTTTATTGAACATAGAAGCAGTTATCGATACCGACCATCGTTTTTTGATATCGTATCGTGCGAAAAGACCTGTTAGAACATTTGCATTCCTGGCGCAAGACGTTTGATTGGCACTGAGGTTAGGCGTAGTAGCAGGATAGTTTGCCATAATTCCAGATGCAAATCCTAATTGAAATGACTGGGCATGTGCATTTATTGCCAGTAAGCAGGTAAAAGACAGGATAATATTTTTCATATTGTAGGTGTTTGTTGTTTAGTGTTTCACGTGGAACCTTCAAAGGTAGGCTCTTAGGTCAGTTGTATGGGTTGAATGTTTCACGTGGAACACTAAAAGAAATAGCCACAACCTATTAAGAGATTGGTTTTAAATTCGGGTGCAGAGTAGAGACCATCCTCTGAAAGAAGATCTCGCTGTTGTAAATATCCGCGTCGTAAAATAGCATTAAAGCCGAAGTGTTTATTTGGACGGTACTCTGTTGTATATGAAATGCCGCCACCCAGCCTTACAGTGCCACCATTTTGCATATCGCTAAAACTGCCTGGCAGCGCATGGAACTTATAATAGTAATATACGGGATTGGTAAACGCGCCAACATATGATCTAATGTGATTCCCCCCGTATAGCAGATATTGAATTCCCAAAACAAAAGCATAAGTGTGGAGCGTCTCTTTATCGTAGGCTGAGAAATTGGAGCTATCTAAATGGGAATACGACTTATAATAATTTAGGGATCGGTGGTAGGTGCTGTAGCCTAGACTTAGCTCAAGACTCCAGTGTTTATGCTCACGCCGGTAATATAGTTCTTCGTCTACACCTAATCCTGAAGGATTGTTTTTGTAGTTGGACCACCAATAGGC
>JAFDXS010000171.1 GCA_018267795.1 Bacteroidota bacterium
ATAAATGCAAGAGGCACCAGGAAGGATTTAGCATACCTTATAGATGTTTCATTCCGCAACTTATAGAAATATGAAAATAATGCTCCTGTTGCTATAGAGTCGTAAGCACAGCTAGATGAAAAATAGAAAGGGGTAAGGTTCCCTGTATAATCGCAGTAAATTTTTAGTACGCCCCGGATAAATAAAATAGAGAGTATAAAGCCGAATAGAAACTTTTTTAGGTTTTTCGTGAATAAAAAAATTATCGGCCAAACGAAATAAAATTGCTCTTCAACACCAATTGACCACAGATGTCCCATGTCTGTGGGCTGCCTTTGCAGAAAATACACGCAGTAGTTTTGTAAAAAAAGAAAGAAATATTTTATGTTATTTATATTCTTGATGCCATCGCCAATTATATAATAATGTAGCAGTATTATTATCCCGATATAGAAAAAATACAAAGGCCATATTCTTAATATTCGCCTTAGATAGAAGTTTTTTAGGCTTATTTTTTCAGTCTGTTCTTTTTCTTGTAAAAGAAGGTATGTAATCAAAAAACCGCTTAAAGTAAAAAATACTATAACTGCGGCATGGGCATAATTAACAATAAAGCTATGGTCTAAAATATATAAAACATGCCCGATAACGACACCAATAGCGGCTATGGCTCTAATACCATTTAGCCCCTTGAAATATATTTTCTCTTTTGCCTGTGGGTGATTCAAAGACAGGGTGTTTATACGAAATAACTAAGAAAATGGCTAGGATTCAAATTTGCAGAATAATTAAACGAAGACGAGTTTATAATCCTTTTAATGCTGTTTTGCTTATTGATAAGCTTCCATCACTGTAAATGTCATACTGCACACTTTTATAATGATCATGGTATAGATCATCGCCATGAGCTGAGCGAACGACATCTACGTGTCCGTAATAGATGATTAGCTGATGGTAGTAGTTCTTGTATGACATAGTACTAAGTAATTTGTTCGCGACATTGTTTGCATGCTGAATGATGGTAATGCTGTCTTTAAGGTATATATCGTCAGCAGGGTTGTAGTGCCTGTATTCCCTGCCAGTGTACCAGGTGAATGAAATGTTGGCGCTACTATCTTTAGTATTGGCATGCTTTATAAGCTCGTAGTTGTGCTCCCAGGCCACGTCGCAATTGCATTCTCTTTTGAACTCCTTTATCAGGTTTTTTTCTTTGGATGATAAGGGAATGGTAGCGTGATTTCGCTCAAGGTAAGCGAAGCCAAGATCTAAAAGTATAAAAATGACCGCCACGCACAGCAGTGCCGAAAGTGTAAGGGCAATAATTTTCCTGAAGCTCTTTCCGCGAAATACGAATACGATGAGGAAAACTATAAGTATGAATAATAAGATAACCAGGTAGTCTGAATACATATTATGCAGAAGGCTACTTAAAGATACGTAGTGTATAGTAATATGTGGCCGAACAGAGAATGGGGCGTACAAGAGTGCGACGCAAGGATGCTAAATAGTAGCACCGGAGCTAAAGTCCCTACTTTCCCTGCGCATCTCCTTTAAAATGATTAATGGAAATACAACCACTGACACCGATAGATGAATTGGTAATGGCCTTGGAAAAGAAACTAACAATCGATGCGATATTGTAGCCTGCTGCACGACTATCATAGCCGGACTTGATAAGCTTGTCGCTGACTGCGGCGAGGTAGTCGGCGTTCGCGGCGTATGGGTTTAGCACGAAGGTGCCGATGCCGATGACTTCATCTTTGTCGGGCGTATCGCCCCATTTGATGATTGGACCGCCTGAATTGCCTTTGTTCATTGTGAGGTCGAGCCAGGCAAGATCGCGGAAGGCTATGGGGGTGGGTACATTGTTTACCAGGCGGCTAATGGTATCCTGCCACTTGGTAGATAAAATGCCCGTGGAAATAAACTGCTGCCTGATGCCTAAGGGATAGCCACAGGTATAAACCCTTTCGCCCTCCTGAACATCATTGAAATCGCCAATCCTGAGGTAGCTAAACTTGCGGGTAGTATCTACTATTTTGAGGGGGCAGTAATCGAAAGTAACCGCCTTGGCCATGCCTACACCTTTCTTTATCATGTCCGTCATGTAAGCAGTTAGATAGCGCTTGCCGTTGACGTCCTCTACCTCTATCTTCTTTATCTTAATGATCTCATGCGTAACAGAGTCGCGAATGCAAGCAGGCTCAATGACATGCCAGCAAGTAAGCAGCCAGCCATCTGAAGTAACGAGAAAACCCGTACCGCTGGCCTGACCCTCCACAAGAATGCGCACTACACTTTCCTTTAGCTTTTTTACCCGTTCGGGCCCAAGGGATTGAGCATGAGATAAGGAAGGGATGAGCAGCAATAAAAAGATGAGCAGGCGTTTCATTAAAGCGTTATTTGCTGCAATATACAAGACATAGGCAGTTATTCCCCTATAAGGGGGATGGGGAGATAAATGGTTTTAAGTACATTTACGCTCTTATACAACACACAATTTGATATAATATGAACAAAAAGTTTATCGGCGCAGTTGCCGCATCTATTCTTTTTGCTGCCTGCGGGCATCATGCAGAAACGACCGCGAAAGCAGATATACTGAAAACTGACCTTGATACTACGGTGAGCCCGGCAGAAGATTTCTTTGACTATGCAAACGGCGGCTGGATAAAAAAGAACCCTATACCGGCAGATGAAACAAGCTGGGGCATAGCCCAACTGGTGCAGAAAGAACTATATGACCGCCTGCTACATATAAACAATGACGCCGTGAGCAAACATGCTACGAACGGTGTGACACAACAGATAGGCGACTTCTGGGCGACAGCTATGGACACATTGGCCATAGAAAAGGCAGGACTGGACCCACTGTATGAAGAGCTGGCAAAAATAAATGCGCTGCAAACACCTAAAGACGTGATGACACAGGCGGCGCATATGCATACATACGGCGTGGGCGTGTTTTATGACGAAGGGGTATCGCAGGACTCGAAGAACAGTGACGCTGAGGCATACTATATGACACAGGGTGGTATAGGCCTGCCTAACAGGGACTATTACTTTAATACAGATCCGCGTACGACCAAGATACGTGAGGCATACCCGCACTATGTGGCTACTATTTTTAGACTAATGGGCGCGGACAGTAACCTGGCTAATAAGAAAGCGGCATCGGTTGTAGCACTGGAAACCAAGCTGGCAGCGGCAAGCCGCAAGCTGGAAGCACTGCGCGACCCATATGCCAACTACAACAAAATGGCTATAGCAGAGCTACCGAAATTATCGCCAAACATAGATTGGCCTACCTACCTGAAGGAAATGGGTGTGAGCCATGTAGATAGTGTGATAATAGGTCAGCCAGAGTTTTATAAAGCGCTGGACAAAGTAATAAGCACAGAAGACATACAGACGCTGAGAGACTATATGGGCTTTGACCTGGTACGCACCTATGCGCCCTATCTGAGCAAGCCTTTTGTAGATGCGAACTTTGATTTTTACAGCGGCATCATTCGTGGCGCAAAGCAGCAAAGACCCCGCTGGAAGCGTGTGCTGGATGCGGAAGAACATGCTATGGGCGAAGCTCTTGGCCAGCTGTTTGCCAAAGAATACTTTAATGAAAAAGCAAAGAAGCGCTATGAAGATATAGTAGAGAATGTGCGCAGCGCCTACAAAGCACGCATGGAGAAACTGGACTGGATGAGCGACAGCACCAAACAGAAAGCACTGCATAAGCTTGCTGCAATAACCAAAAAAGTGGGCTACCCCGATAAGTGGAAAGACTTCTCGAAGATGGAGATAGGCAAAAAATCGTTTGCAGAGAATATGATGCATGCTAACCAGTGGTGGAACAATTATGAGCTGAACAAGCTAGGCAAGCCAGTGGACAGAAGCGAATGGGATATGACACCGCAGACCTATAACGCATATTATAACCCAAGCAATAATGAAATAGTGTTACCTGCAGGTATCTTTACGGTACCTGGCTACAGGGATGAAGAACTGGACGATGCACTGGTGTATGGCTATGCAGCAGCATCGACCGTGGGGCATGAAATAACACATGGCTTTGATGATGAAGGACGCCAGTATGATGAGCATGGCAACCTGCGCAACTGGTGGTCACCGGCAGACTCGGCACAATTCAAAAAGCGCTCTGATGTGCTTGTGAAACAATTCAGCGCTATGGTGGTGGTAGATACCCTGCGTATAAATGGTGCCGCATCGCTCGGTGAAAACCTTGCTGACCTGGGAGGGATACTGATAGGACTTGATGCCTTTAAACAGACAGAAGCTTACAAGAAGAATGAAAGCATAAATGGCTTAACACCACTGCAGCGCTTCTTCCTGGGCTACTCGCTGGGATGGATGTATGAAATACGCAGTGAACAACTGGCGAGCCAGATACTAACAGACGTACATGCACCTGCTAAATACAGGGTGAATGGGCCATTCCCTAATGTACCTGATTTTTATAATGCATTTAATGTAAAACCTGGTAATAAGATGTACCTGCCAGACAGCCTGAGAGTGAGACTTTGGTAAAAAAATAAATAGGTAAAAAAATATAATTGTTAAGCGCCGGCTATTATGCCGGCGCTTTTGTGATATGGCATAAAATTTGTTCATCTTTGCAGCAATAATTCCCCATCAATGAATATTAAAAAACTTTTGATTGCCAATAGAGGCGAGATATCTATACGCATATCCCGCGCTGCTACGGAACTAAACATACCTACAGTAGCCGTATTCACTTATGAAGACCGTTATTCGCTGCACCGGTATAAGGCCGATGAAGCTTACCAAATAGGTGCAGATACAGATCCGCTGAAACCTTATCTGAACATAGAAGAGATAATAAGTGTGGCGAAGGAGTGTGGCGCCAACGCCATACATCCCGGTTATGGCTTTCTGAGCGAGAATGCAACCTTTGCGCGCAGATGTGGTGAGGAAGGCATCATATTCGTAGGGCCAAGCCCCGAAGCGATGGCGGCACTTGGTGATAAAGTAACTGCCAAAGAAGTAGCTATAAAGGCAAACATACCTATAATAGAAAGCAATAAAGAAGATCTGACAAGTGAAGAGATAGCTATAAAAGAAGCGAACCGAATAGGCTACCCGCTGATGCTGAAAGCTGCCGCAGGCGGCGGCGGACGCGGTATGCGTGTGGTGCGTAATGATGAGCAGCTAAGGAAGAGCTATCATGAAGCAAAGAGCGAAGCAAAGAATGCCTTTGGTGATGATACAGTATTCCTGGAAAAATTTGTAGAAAGGCCAAAACATATAGAAGTACAGATAGCTGCTGACAGGCATGGCAATACGGTACACTTGTATGAACGTGACTGTTCTGTACAACGCCGCTTTCAAAAGGTGGTGGAAGTAGCACCATCTGCTACGCTGAAAAAGGATACGCTAGACAAGCTGTATACCTATGCAGTGAATATCGCCAAGGCTGTAAACTATAATAACTGTGGTACGGTAGAGTTCCTGGTGGATGGGAATGAGCATATCTACTTTATAGAAGTGAACCCGCGTATACAGGTAGAGCATACGGTGACAGAAATGATAACCGGTGTAGACCTGATAAAAACACAACTGTATATAGCGAGCGGCTACAAGCTTAGTGACCCGCAGATAAACCTGGGCAACCAGAATGCAATACCTAAAATAGGCTTCGCCATACAGTGCCGTATAACTACCGAGGACCCCGCTAATGATTTTAAACCGGATTACGGTACGCTGCACACGTATAGGAATGCTGCGGGCTTTGGGGTAAGACTGGATGAAGGCAGTACCTATGCGGGTATGAAGATCAGCCCGTTCTTCGACTCGATGCTGGTGAAGGTGAGCACCAGCGGTAATACACTGGAAGATGCGGCGCACAAAATGCACCGTGCGCTCAGGGAGTTTCGCATACGCGGGGTGAAGAATAATATACAGTTCCTGGAGAACCTGATCACTAATCCCGATTTTATATCAGTGCAGGCGAC
>JAFDXS010000172.1 GCA_018267795.1 Bacteroidota bacterium
CTGACCTACTACACGCTTATGCAATTCTTCTTCCAGGTGCAGGAGTTTTTCGCGCTCGCTCTGCAGCATACGCTGTACCGGTATGCCGGTAACCTTGGCTACGTTCTGCGCTATGTCTTCGGCATCCACCTCTTCCTTTAGCAGGCGCTTGTGCTGGTTGTCCATTTCATCCAACTGCTTAGAGAGGTCTTCTATCTTTGCTTCTTCTTCTTTTACCTTACCGTAGCGTATTTCGGCTACTTTGCCATAGTCGCCATCGCGCTCGGCCATTTCGGCCTGGTGCTTCAGCTCTTCTATATGACTCTTGGCCTTATTTATCTTATCTACCAGTTCTTTTTCGTCCAGCCATTTAGCTTTCAGGGTATCGCGCTGGACACTGAGCATAGCGATGTCCTGTCCCAGTTCCTTGAGCTTATCGGCATCGTTTTCACGCTTGATGGCTTCGCGCTCAATTTCGAGTTGGCGTATGCGGCGCTCGAGTTCGTCCAGCTCTTCGGGCATGGAGTTCATTTCGAGCTTCAGCTTGGCTGCGCTTTCGTCTATGAGATCTATGGCCTTGTCGGGCAGGAAGCGATCTGTGATGTAGCGGTGAGATAGCTCTACCGCTGCAATGATAGCTTCGTCCTTGATGCGCACCTGGTGGTGGTTTTCGTAACGATCCTTGAGGCCACGGAGGATGGAAATAGCATCTTCAGGCGTAGGCTCATCTACAAACACCTTCTGGAAGCGGCGCTCAAGGGCTTTATCTTTTTCAAAGTATTTCTGATATTCATTGAGCGTGGTGGCACCTATAGCACGGAGCTCACCACGGGCAAGGGCCGGCTTGAGTATGTTGGCGGCATCCATTGCGCCTTCCATAGCACCTGCACCGATGAGGGTATGTATCTCATCTATAAAGAGAATGATTTCGCCATTGCTTTCTGAGACTTCTTTTATAACACCTTTCAGACGTTCTTCGAACTCGCCACGATATTTGGCACCAGCCATGAGGGAACCCATATCGAGGGCAAAAATTATTTTTGACTTCAGGTTATCGGGCACATCGCCATTGATGATGCGGTGTGCGAGACCCTCTACGATGGCTGTTTTACCAACGCCGGGCTCACCTACCAATATCGGGTTGTTCTTAGAGCGGCGGGAAAGGATATGGAGTGTACGACGTATCTCCTCGTCGCGACCGATAACAGGATCGAGCTTGCCGCTGTTGGCAAGTTCGTTCAGGTTTTTGGCGTAGCGCTGGAGGGCGTTGTACTGTTGGTCGGCAGTTTGTGAGTTTACTGTTGCACCTTTGCGCAGTTCCTTAATAGCTGCTTCGAGACCTTTTTCTGTGAGGCCTGCATCCTTCAATAACTTTCCGGTTTCATCGTTTACCTGCAAGAGTGCAATTAAAAGATGCTCCGGTGCTACGAATTCGTCGCCGAAGGTTTTGAGAATATTAGACGTTCTTAATAATACATTGTTAGCGTCCTTGCTAATGCTCTGAGCAGGATCGCTTTGTATTTTTGGTAAGCGTTTTATCTGCTCATCAAGCTTGTTGTCAACAAATGAAATGTTGACATTGTTCTTTTTCAACAGGTGGCCTATGGAGCCTTCTGTATCCTCAAGCAATGCTTTGAGTATATGAGCGGTTTCGATGTTTGGATTCTGGTTATTGAAAGCGATCTGCTGTGCCTGCTGCACAATTTCCTGCGCTTTAATGGTATAGTTATTTAGGTTCATGATCTTGTTTTAGCTTCGATATATAATGCATAAAAAATGTTCCAAAATGGATTTAGAGGCACAATTGGCGCAAAAGGCAAGTTAGTAAAGACAAAGTGTCCTATTTTGTTAAGAGGAGCTGAATTAATTTCAGTTTAAGATGTAAGTAGCTGCAACAGTGGCAGATAGTGGGGGTTGCAAATAATAGATGCTAACAGTACTTTTAATAAAAAAAAGAGCATATGTCACCATTACTAAGAAATATACTGTCAATAATAGCCGGAACGCTGCTGGCAACGGCCATTATGTTTTTGCTGGAAATACTGTACGCTAAGGTTGCTACGTTGCCACCAGGGGTATCGGTTGCAGATCTTAAGGATCCTTTGAAGGCTAAGGCGGCAATGGCACAAATGCCGACATCTGCCTTCATGGGGATATTGGTGATCTATGCGTTCTCTGCCTTTGCGGGAGGGATAACGGCTACGCTTTGTGCAGGAAAGAAAAGCGTGGTACCTGCGTTGGTGATGGGATTTATATTGCTGATATCGGGTATAATGGATGGCGTGCAGATGGCAGAGCCAATGTGGTTTATGGTGGTGATGAGTATCGCATTCTTAATTTTTTCATGGCTCGGATTTGCTGTAGTGAAAAATAAGAAACCAAAAACTGCAGTATCATGAATGAAAAACATAACGACAATACGCTACAAAGACCCGCCGGTGCCCGTGTGCTGGATGCCCCGCTAGTGCAGATAGACCTGCCGAAATATATGCAAGAAATAAAGACTGAAGAGCCCTGGCACAAGACAGACCGCAATGCAATAACCATCTATAAAACGGAGGACCTAACCATAGTGCTTGTAGCCCTACACCAAGGAGCTGAAATGAAACCCCACGCTACTAATGGCATACTAACGCTACAGCTGATAGAAGGCAAGATAACATTTGGCGCAAATGAACAAGAGATCGAACTGGCCCAGCAACAAATGGTGACACTGCATGAAAATATAAAGCATAGCGTGAAGGCAGAAAGTGAAAGTGTATTTCTGCTGACAGTGATAAACAAGAAATAAATTGGCTATATAGAGTACCTTTGCGACCTTATTTAGTTTTTTATGGTGCAAGTAGGTAATTATAATACGCTCAAGGTGGTAAAGCAGGTAGATTTCGGGATGTACCTGGATGGGGATGGTGAAGAAATACTATTGCCTAAGCGCTTTGTGCCTAAAGACCTGAAGGAAGGTGATGATGTAAATGTTTTCATTTATCATGATTCTGAAAACCGTTTGATAGCTACTACACAAAAGCCACTGGGCATAGTTGGCGATATAGTGATGCTGAACGCGGTGAGTGTAACTAATCAAGGGGCGTTCCTAGATTGGGGATTGATGAAAGATCTATTTGTACCTCTATCTCAACAGGAATCAAGAATGCGAGTGGGACAATCTTATCTTGTTAAGATATACCTGGATGAACAAACCGGGCGCGTGGCTGCTACAGAGAAGATAAGTAAGTTTCTTAGCAATTATGATCTGACTGTAAAGGAAATGGACGCTGTGGACCTGGTGGTGTACCAGACTACTGATATAGGCTATAAGGTAATCATTAATAATAAGCACTTGGGCGTGCTACACTATAGTGATGTATTTAAGGAACTGGAAATAGGAGATAAGGAGAAGGGCTTTGTGAAGAAGATACTTCCTGAAAATAAAATAGACGTGATGCTGGGTGAGCGCGGGTATAAACGCGTGGAAACGGAAACAGAAAAGGTACTAAGGCTGCTGGAAGAAAATGATGGGTACCTACCCTATCACGATAAGTCTAACCCAGAGGATATTTATGAGTTCTTCGGGATGAGCAAAAAGACTTTTAAAATGGCTGTGGGTGCGCTCTACAAGCAAAAGAAAATAAGCCTGGAGCAAAGCGGTATAAAGCTGGCTGAATAAATTGCTACAATCCTGAGTAGTAATCATATCCTTGCTCTGCCCAATAGTCTGGTGGTGGTGTATTGCTGAAATAAAGCGTGCCAATACGCTTCAGATGCTTGATACCATACTTCACGGGGATGATGAGGCGCAAAGGAAACCCTTGATTTAGGGGCAGCAGTTGCCCGTTCATTTCATAGCACAGTATTGTTTGCGGGTGCATCATGCTGGGCATATCGATACCTACGTAGTAACCTTTATCAGGTGTTACCAGACCAACATACTTCATAGTTGCTTCAGGATCGAGATTATACTTTTTTACAAAGTCGCTGAACCGTACCCCAGCCCAATGCGTAACCTGGCTCCAGCCTTCAATACATTTAAAATCGAAGATCACTTCTGTTTTGGGCATTGTTCTCAGCTCATTCAGCGATATGTATAAAGTATCACCTGTTTTGCGGACGACCTTTAGCTTCCAGTGTTTATAATCGAAACTATCGCTAAGGCCAAGGTTGCCATTTACCCTTACGCGCTTGACCGCTTTATCTTTTGAATATGTTTTAGCCAGATGATTGCCACTGAATACATTTCTAAAGACCGATTCATTCATTTCATAACCTGTACGAAAGGGCTTGGGTACACCATTGTCATCAGGTTGCGCATTAAGCCAACGCCAACTGAAATAACCAAGTAGCAGTAATGCAAAGAACAGGGAAAACGAGATGATAGTACGCCGACGTATCTCCTGCTCTACCGTACGGTTCTTCATTTTGGCTTTTCGCATGTTTTTACTCATGGCTTATCGTCAATTATTTCTTCTGACAGAACAGGTGTATCTTTTACAACATCAAAACCAGTAACCATAGCTCTGAAATTGTTCCAGCCGGCAAGAATTACCTGTATGACGTGAATGATAAAAAACAAGCAATACCCTATCATTAAAACAAAATGTTCGATACGTGCGGCTTCATAGCCACCACAGATGGCGCAGAGCCAATAGAACTGGGTGGGTTTGTATATAGCAAGGCCAGTAACTATAGAGCCGAAGCCCATGACAATAATAGCACTGTACACTATGCGCTGCGCTGCATTGTATTTTCCCTGTGGTGGCAATTGTTTTCTTAGGTGCAAGTCATGAAGAACTACAAGCCATGCTTCTTTAAAGGAATGCCTGTTGGGCAACAGATACCGCCACTCTCCTGAAATAAATGTATATAGCACATAAAGCAGACCATTGACAAAGAAGAGCCACATAAAAAAGAAGTGCATGGCCATCCCTAAGGCTAACTTGTAAGGGATATGCAATGCATCATAAAATGACTGTGGAAAGAACTTAAGGATTGTTTTATTGCCCCAGCCAAGCTTATATACATCATTAGCCCAATAGATAAGAATGCCGCTCCATATCATAATGGCAAGCAGCGGGAAATTTACCCAGTGAAACCAGCGGATAGCAAGGCGATGCTTCTTTACAATGCGTTTCATCTATATCTATAACAGCTAGTATAGCGTAAATGTAACAGATATAAATGAATATATGTTTATGATAGTAAACGATGCAATAATGATTTCTTTTTCCTGCTTTGGACAATAAGTACGCAAGCTACCGTAGCTGCTGCAACGGAAACACCAACAACCAGCCAAAACATTGATTTATTCTGCTGCTTAGGCGGTATATACATTACACCGCTTGCATCTGTTACTGCCGCGTCATTTACATAGCGGCCATGTTTAGGCAGCGCTTCTTCATCAAAGTGGACAGCAAGATTGGTTAACGCTATTTCCATATCGTCACCCTCCATTGGCTTGCCATGACCTGTAGCCACAATGCGGGGATTGAGTGAAGCAAGATTGCGAACTGAATTGCGGGCAGCTTCCCAATCGTAGGTAAAATATTTTGGTGGGCCAGATATCTTTTTTGCCTGGGTCATTACGGACCACACAGACTCCTGATTGGTAGTAACAAAAGCATCACCAGCTATGAGCACTTTATCTTTTCGCCTATAAAGGCTAATGTGGCCGGGTGCATGGCCAGGCGTGTACAGGTATGTCCAGTCTGGGAGAAATGGCACTGATTCGTCGGGTGGTAATATTTGCAAATGGCTTTCGATATTAATGGGCTTTTTAGGATATATCCATGACATGCTAGACATAAAGCCTCCGCCAACTGAAGGATCCGGTGGCGGATAAGATGAGCGGCCCGTGAGGTACGGCATTTCGAGATAATGAGCATATACCGGCACATTCCATTCTTCCG
>JAFDXS010000173.1 GCA_018267795.1 Bacteroidota bacterium
CGCCATCAACGCGCACTTTGAGGTAGCCTTGTTTGCGCAGTTGCTCGAACAATTCGCGATAGTGACCTTTGCGGCCACGTACCAGAGGTGCAAGGAGTGCAATTCTTTTATCCTTAAAATTTTCCTGTACGTGCGCTACTATTTCTTCTTCGCTGAACTTTGTCATCTTCTTACCAGTATTGTAAGAAAATGCTTCTGCGACACGTGCATATAACAAGCGCATAAAATCGTACACCTCTGTAACTGTACCTACAGTGGAGCGCGGGTTGCGATTGGTTGTTTTCTGCTCTATAGAAATGACAGGTGAAAGCCCTGTTATCTTGTCAACATCGGGACGCTCGAGGTCGCCCATGAACTGGCGTGCGTAGGCAGAGAAACTTTCCATGTACCTGCGCTGACCTTCTGCAAATATGGTATCGAATGCGAGCGATGATTTACCGCTGCCGCTGATACCTGTAATAACTACTAATTGATTTTTAGGAATACTAACGTCAATGTTCTTGAGATTGTGCACTTTGGCACCCAGCACTTCTATAGATCCGCTACTATCAATTACCTGTTCTTTTTTAGCCATAATTATCCTTCCAACTGCAATTTAACCACTTATGGCAGAAAAAATTCCTGTTAATCAGATGTTATTGAAAATAACAATATGTATTGCTATTTGGAAAATGTGAGCGGCAAAATTAGATACTATTTTGTTATTTGAATGTTATTAAAAAATCATAATATTTATGGGCTAATACTTTCTTTTTATCGCGTAGTTTACCAGTTCCTCCATTGCCTGTCTTGCGGGAGTATCCGGGTACTGATGGAGTAAATCTATTGCTTCCTGCCTGTAAACTTCCATTTTCTGCTGGGCGTATTCTATGCCGCCAGATTTTTTCACATAGCCAATCACCTCATTCACTTTTGCCCGATCCGTGTTATTATTTTTTACTATATATATTATCTTTCTCTTTAGGTTATTATCGACATTTTGTAGGGTATATATTAAAGGAAGAGTCATTTTCTTTTCCTTTATATCAATACCGGTTGGTTTCCCCACATTGTCATCGCCGTAATCGAATAAATCGTCCTTGATCTGGAAGGCTATACCCACTTTTTCGCCAAAGAGGCGGAAATGCTCGGCTACCTCTTTATCCTGGGTCGCGGAAAATGCACCAGCGGAGCACGCTGCTGATAAGAGAGAAGCAGTCTTTGCCCTAATGATCTCGAAGTAAATATCCTCTTTAATGTCCAGTTTGCGGGCTTTCTCCATCTGTAGGAGCTCTCCTTCACTCATCTCCTTTACGGCCCGGGAGGTTATCTGGAGTATCTGGTGATCGTTATGCTCAAGAGAGAGCAAAAGCCCCTTAGAAAGCAGGTAATCACCCACTAAAACAGCTATTTTATTTTTCCATAATGCATTAATTGAGAAAAAATTTCTACGAATCATGGCATTATCGACTACATCATCGTGTACCAGGGTGGCGGTGTGCAACAATTCTATGAGCGAAGCGGCCCTGTAAGTACCTTCATTTATACCTGCGGCAATCTTGGCAGAAAGGAATACAAACATGGGGCGCATTTGTTTACCCTTTCGGCGAATAATAAACCGCATAATGCGGTCTAATAAAGGATTACTGCCCTTGACGTTGTCAGCAAATTTCTTTTCAAATATTGCGAGCTCCTGTCCTATTACCTGTTTTACAAGTTCCATTAAACGCTAAGAATGGGAAAAAAATGAAGAAATCAAAGGTCGGGAGAAGCAATTGAATAGGAAAAAGTATTTTTTTGGCATAATCCTTGAAGCAAATCGGAAAATAGATGTGTGAAAGGCTTGAGGGACTTGTTTAAAATTAATTCTTTGTTTTTTTAACAGGGACTTTTACCTTTGCCATAATATTATATTAAAATTTAACCAGAATTCTTTAAATAAACAAACCTGTTATGATCAACAAAAAGTACCTATTGCTTACGGTAGGCTTGTGTTCGCTTATGGCGACCCAACCTGCTTTTTCGCAAGAAAGTCAGCCTGGAAACACCAGCACCACGGGCGGAGCCCAATGGGGCGCACGCGATATGACCTATCGCGGTAGTAATTATGATGTTTTGGATTCTACTCTGATCCCAAAAAGCCGCATGGCCCAGCATCGTAAATTTCTTAACCACCAATACGCTTTCCCTGCAAAACCACGTAATATGTGGGAAGTAGGTGTGGGCCTTGGTCTGTATAACATCCTTGGTGACGTGCCAAGCCTTATGCCATGGCAGAAAGGTGGATATGGTCTTGACCTGCAGGTGCGTAAATCATGGGGTTATGTAATATCTACACGTTTACAATATACATATGGTATAGGTAAAGGTTTACAGTGGCAGGAATCAACCAACTATCGTTGGAATCCAGCCTGGAACCAATACTACAACTACTCTGGTAACCCACTGGGCTTGCCTACAGACATGATAGTATATAACTACCGCACTGAAACTCACCAGTTGAACTTAGATGTGATAGCTACTATCTGTAACATTAACTTCCACAAAGCACGCACAGGTTTCAATATCTATGGCTTCCTGGGTGCAGGTGCATTAGCTTACAAAGTGCGTATCAATGCACTGGATGCTAACTACCAGAAGTATGATTTCAATTCTATCATTGGCAACACGCCTCAGATATACCAGAATCGTAATTCTATCCGTAAGAAGCTGCAATCAGCTATGGATAACACTTACGAAACTCCGGGTGAAACTGAAGCAAACAGACGCCGTCCTTCAATATTCGATGGTAAAACATTGGATTGGGCACCAAGCGCAGGTTTCGGTACAGAAATCCGTATCTCTAAACGTGTAAACATACAGGTTGAAGAACGCCTGATCATACCTTCTTCTGAAGACCTTCTTGATGGTCAGCGTTGGGATGAGAACGTTAATGGTTCTCCGATATCTTCACACAGCAACGATATCATTAACTACCTGAGCGTAGGTGTTAACTTTAACTTAGGTAATGCTAAGAAATCTGTTGAACCACTTTACTGGTTGAACCCACTGGATTTCGCTTACAACGAACTGAGCTCTCCACGCCACATGTTATTGCCAGAACCAATACTGCCTGATGCTGATGGCGATGGTATAACTGACCAATTCGACAAATGCCCTGGTACTCCTGCAGGTGTTGCAGTTGACAGCCATGGTTGCCCAATGGATACAGATGGTGATGGTGTACCTGATTTCCGTGACAAACAATTGATCACTCCTACAGAATGTCAACCAGTTGATGCTGATGGTGTTGGTAAATGTCCTTGTCCAGAAGGTTGCGGCGTAGCTACTCAGGCTTGCGGTAACATAGGTGCAGGCAGCGTAACATTCGAAAACAATGCTGCTAAGATCCGTCCTTCAATGCAGGCTCAGCTGGCTACACTGGCTGCTCAGATGCAGGCTAACCCAACTTGTAAAGTAGTTATTACAGGTGCAGGTAATACCAGCAAAATAGCTCAGCAACGCTCTTGGGACCGTGTAAACGCTATAATCGAATACATGAGTGAAAAACATGGTATCGATCGTAACCGTTTCATCTTCCAATACGGCCAGGCCGGTGATGTAAACACTGTAATGTATCGTTCTGCAATGAGCGGTGAAGAAGGACCTGCTAATGTAGCTCCACCATTCCCGAACCTCAGAAGAGATTAATTATAACGACATCTCAATAGAAAAGCCCCGGTATAAAACCGGGGCTTTTTATTTTCAGGCAAGTGCCAAAAGAAAAGCCATCTGACAGATGGCTTTTCTCTTTAAAACGATATTATGGTTATAACGTGCGTTTATGGTATTTTAGCAAGCCCTCTATCGGGCTTTTTTCAATCTTGCCTATCTGCAGTTCATATTGATTGCATAAAGCAGCAATAACATCCTGAAACTCGTAAGCAACCGCACCAGTAAAATAAAGAGGCAGATTCCAGCTTTGGCGATACTTGAGTATGTGGTGATGAAAAAAGTCGTTAAGACAATCCTCTATAATATTCTCTACCATATAGTGACCCCTGTTCTCAACCAATAAGCGGACCAGTGTGGCCAGGTAACGGTTAGGAAACGGCTCGCGGTATAGCTTATGCAAGATGGCCGAAATATCTGCACCGAAATACTGCTCAAATACCATCTTTAGCTCCGTATCGAATGTATTATAAGCATAGTATTGCAGTACACGCTTACCCATATAATTACCACTGCCCTCATCCCCTACTATATAGCCTAAAGAAGCTTTTTGTTCTTTTATAGTTTTGCCATTATAGTAACAGGAATTGCTACCTGTGCCTAATATGCATACTACCCCCTTCTTATCGCCACAAAGTGCCCTTGCAGCAGCTATCATGTCGCTTTGCACATCTACCTTCTTAATAGAGAAGAACTTGCTAAGCACCCGCTTTACTTCCAGTTGCTTGTCTTTATTACCAGCTCCTGCTCCATAATAAGCAAGAGAATCTATCTTATGAATACTGGCATCCCAAGGAAGCTCGTTCTGCAACAGATCCATTATATCCTCTTCAGACTGCAAGTACGGGTTGATACCGGATGTCTTAAAATAAACCAGTTTTTTCCCTTTTCGGAGCAGGCACCAGTCTGTTTTTGTAGAGCCACTTTCGGCAATAAGCATTGATGACATAGGAGCGATTGATGATACAAATTTGCAGATGCATTCTCTTATTTCCTAATTATAATTTAGCGATATGCACAGTATCAATAATTGTACTTTATAAAAAGCTATGGCCTAATATTTATACCTTATTATTTATATGAACATTTGCGATTAACTTTGCCTTCACTTTAAGAATAAATGGACGAACAGAGAAAGAATAGCCTGAAGGTGTGGATGCCTTTGCTATTCTCAGTTGTACTGATAGTGGGGATGACCCTTGGCTTTAACCTGCGAGATACCCTGCGTAATAAACGCGACATTCAGACCATAATAGAACGCAACGACCGCCTTGAAGAAATAATAGACCTGATAAACGAAAAATACGTTGACTCTGTAAATACCAATGTGCTATACAAGGATGCCGTAACAGGCATACTAAGCCATCTGGACCCACACACAGTATATATACCTGCCGATGAGCTGGAAGGTGCCAATGAAGACTTGGAAGGCGGCTTCTTTGGTATAGGTGTAGAGTTTGCCATAGTACGTGATACAATAGAAGTAACCTCTGTGATACAAGGTGGCCCTGCTGAACGCGCAGGCGTGGAAGTAGGCGACCAGCTAATAAAGGTGGGCGACAGTGTAGTGGCAGGAAGAAAAATAACCTCGGACCATATAATAAGCATGCTGAAAGGCAAGCAGAACAGCCGCGTGTACGTGACCATGCAGGATGCTTATTCATCAAGGCAAAGGCAAGTAGCTATAACACGAGATGTAGTACCTATATATAGTGTAGAAACCAGCCTGATGCTGGATAGCATAACCGGCTTTATAAAAATAAATCGCTTTAGTGCTAATACCTATGATGAATTTGCTACTGCGCTGAAAAAGCTAAAGGGAGCAGGCATGAAGCACCTGATAGTGGACCTGCGTGAAAACCCCGGCGGCTACCTGGATGCAGCTACCATGATAGCAGACGAATTTCTGGATGATGAAAAACTAATAGTGTATACCCAGGGTATACATTCACCCCGCTCTGACTACAAAGCAAATGTAGCAGGGATGTTTGAAAAAGGCAGACTGGCGTTGCTGGTAGATGAAAGCTCAGCATCAGCCAGTGAAATACTCTCCGGCGCGATTCAGGATTGGGACCGTGGTGTAATAATAGACAGGCGAACATTTTGCAAAGGACTAGTGCACAAACAGTATCACATGAATGATGGCGCTGCACTAAGACTAACTCCAGCTAAATAC
>JAFDXS010000174.1 GCA_018267795.1 Bacteroidota bacterium
CTAAGGGTGAAACAGATCCTACACCGGAAGAAAAACTTCTTCGTGCGATCTTCGGTGATAAAGCCGGTGATGCAAAAGATGCTTCGCTGAAAGCACCAAGCGGTACAGAAGGTACTGTTATCTACAAGCAACTCTTCCAGCGCGCTAAGAAGGATAAGAACTCTAAAGTGCGTGAAAAGACAGCACTGGAGAAAATAGAAAAAGTACACGAAAAGAACCTGCAGGATATTCAGGCATTGCTGCTTGAGAAACTGCAGATACTGCTGAAAGACAAAGCTTCTGCAGGCGTTACTAATAACTTCGGTGAAAGCGTTATCAGCAAAGGCGGTAAGTTTAATTCAAAAACACTTACTTCTATCGATTACCAGAATGTAAATCCGCTGGGATGGACAGGTGATAAAGAAACTGATGATTCTATCAACCAGTTGTTGCACAACTACAACATCAAGTATAACGAAGAACTTGGCCGTTACAAACGTGAGAAATTCAACTTATCAATAGGTGATGAATTACCTGCCGGTGTGTTGAAGCTTGCTAAAGTGTACCTTGCCAGCAAGCGTAAGCTGAAGGTGGGTGATAAGATGGCGGGCCGCCACGGTAACAAAGGTATCGTAGCGAAAATAGTTCGTGAAGAAGATATGCCATTCCTGGAAGACGGTACACCAGTGGATATAGTACTGAACCCACTAGGCGTACCTTCCCGTATGAACCTTGGACAGATATACGAAACTATACTGGGCTGGGCAGGTGAAAAACTGGGTATGAAGTTCGCAACGCCAATCTTTGACGGTGCAACACCGGAGGAAATAGAAGAACTGATAAACCAGGGTACATTACCTGAATTTGGCCATACATACCTGTATGATGGTGAAACAGGCGAACGCTTCCACCAGAAGGCAACAGTAGGTATCATCTACATCATTAAACTGCACCACATGGTGGACGATAAGATGCACGCGCGTTCTATCGGCCCATACAGTCTCATTACACAGCAGCCGCTGGGTGGTAAGGCACAGTTCGGTGGTCAGCGTTTTGGTGAAATGGAAGTTTGGGCATTGGAAGCATACGGTGCTGCCAACATACTGCAGGAACTCCTGACACTGAAATCGGATGATATAGTAGGTCGTGCGAAGACATACGAAGCCATAGTAAAAGGTGATAACGTGCCTAAGGCAGGTATCCCTGAATCATTCAACGTATTAGTGAATGAATTACGAGGCTTAGGTCTTGAACTGAAGTTTGAATAAATTATTACAGCAGAGGGTAGGGTAACTTACCTTCTGCCTCAATACTAAAGACTATCTAAAATTATGGCTATAAAGAAAGATAACCGCCCAAAAGCGGGCTTTAATAAGATCACCATCAGTCTTGCATCTCCGGATACTATCCTGGACCGCTCATACGGCGAAGTGCTGAAGCCTGAAACGATCAATTATCGTACTTACAAGCCGGAACGTGATGGCTTGTTCTGCGAAAAAATATTCGGTCCGGTAAAGGATTATGAATGTTATTGCGGTAAGTATAAACGTATCCGTTACAAAGGCATCGTGTGCGACCGCTGCGGTGTGGAAGTAACAGAAAAGAAAGTACGTCGCGAACGTATGGGCCATATAAAGCTCGTAGTTCCTATCGTGCATATCTGGTATTTCAAAAGTCTGCCTAATAAAATAGGTTACCTGCTGGGTGTAAGCTCTAAGAAGCTGGAAAGCATTGTGTACTACGAACGCTATGTAGTAGTGCAGGCAGGTGAAGCTGACGATATGATCCGTCAGAAACTGAACCTGAGAGATTCTGAAAATACACATCAGCAATTGCTGACAGAAGATGAATACCTGGAAATACTGGACCAGCTTTCTAAAGATAATCAACACCTGAACGATGATGATCCGAATAAGTTCATCGCGAAGATGGGTGCAGAAGCTGTGCATATGCTGCTGGGCCGTATAGACCTTGATTCATTGTCTTACGATCTGCGTAATGCTGCCGCTAACGAAACATCTCAACAGCGCAAACAGGAAGCCCTGAAACGCCTTAGCGTAGTAGAAGCTTTCCGTGATGCAAATACACGCGTAGAAAACCGCCTGGAATGGACAGTAATGCAATACATTCCTGTTATTCCACCGGAACTTCGCCCCTTAGTGCCATTGGATGGCGGCCGTTTCGCTTCATCAGATCTGAATGATCTGTACCGTCGCGTTATTATCCGCAACAACCGTCTGAAACGCCTGATAGAAATCAAAGCTCCTGAAGTGATCTTACGTAATGAAAAACGTATGCTGCAGGAAGCTGTTGACTCTCTATTTGACAACAGCCGTAAATCGAATGCTGTAAAAGCAGAAGGTGGCCGTGCGCTGAAATCATTGTCTGATGTACTGAAAGGTAAACAAGGCCGTTTCCGTCAGAACTTGCTTGGTAAACGCGTTGACTACTCTGGTCGTTCGGTTATCGTGGTAGGCCCTGAAATGAAATTGCATGAGTGTGGCTTGCCGAAAGATATGGCTGCCGAGCTTTTCAAGCCATTTATCATACGTAAACTGATAGAAAGAGGTATAGTAAAAACTGTAAAGAGCGCGAAGAAGCTGGTTGAGCGCAAGGAAGCAGTGGTTTGGGATATCCTGGAAAATGTACTGAAAGGACACCCGATCATGCTAAACCGTGCCCCAACACTTCACCGTTTATCTATACAGGCATTTCAACCTAAACTGATAGAAGGTAAAGCAATACAACTGCACCCGCTGGTATGTTCTGCGTTCAACGCGGATTTCGATGGTGACCAGATGGCCGTACACGTGCCGCTGAGCCATGCTGCCATACTGGAAGCGCAGTTGCTGATGCTTGCTTCTCATAATATCCTTAACCCGCAGAATGGTACGCCTATTACCCTTCCTTCACAGGACATGGTACTTGGTCTGTATTACATTACCAAGGGTAAGAAATCTACTCCTGAAGAACCTGTAAAAGGTGAAGGCAAAGCATTCTATAGCTTTGAAGAAGTATTGATAGCGTACAATGAAGGCCGTGTAGATATGCACGCCAACATAAAAGTGAAAGCAGATGTACGCGACAAGAATGGCGATCTGAAAAGAGAACTTATAGATACAACAGTTGGACGTGTAATGTTCAATCAATTTGTACCTAAAGAAAATGGTTATGTGAACGCATTGCTTACAAAGAAATCTTTGCGTGAAATCATTGGCCAGATACTGAAGAATACAAACATACCTAAGACAGTACAGTTCCTTGATGACATAAAGACATTAGGTTTCCGTACGGCCTTCCGTGGTGGTTTGTCGTTCAATATTAAAGATCTTACCATTCCGCTGGTGAAAGAAGAACTTGTGCAGGCTGCACAAGGTGAAGTGGACGAAGTATGGGAAAACTATAACATGGGTCTTATTACGAACAATGAACGTTACAACCAGGTAATTGATATCTGGTCTCGTGTAGATACACGTGTAACGGAAACACTGATTCGTGAAATGGCAGCAGATAAACAAGGTTTCAACTCTGTTTACATGATGCTTGACTCAGGTGCCCGTGGTTCTAAACAACAGGTAAAACAGCTTGCTGGTCTCAGAGGTCTGATGGCTAAGCCACGTCGTAGTGGTTCATCAGGATCTGAAATCATTGAAAACCCGATCCTTTCTAACTTTAAAGATGGATTGAGCGTATTGGAATACTTCATCTCTACGCACGGTGCGCGTAAAGGTCTTGCGGATACCGCCCTTAAAACAGCGGATGCCGGTTACCTGACACGCCGTCTTGTTGATGTTGCACAGGATGTAGTTATTAATGAAGAAGATTGCGGTACACTGCGTGGTATAGCAACAACAGCATTAAAAGATAATGAAGAAATAGTAGAACCATTATACGATCGTATACTTGGCCGTACTTCTCTTCATAATGTATATGATCCGCTGAACGATGAACTGATCGTAGCAGCAGGTTCTGAAATAACTGAAGATGTTGCTAAACGCATTGAGGACAGCGTAATAGACACTGTTGAAATCCGTTCAGTACTTACCTGCGAAAGTCGTCGTGGTGTATGCTCTAAGTGCTATGGTAAAAACCTGGCTACCGGCTACATGGCACAGAAAGGCGATGCAGTGGGTATAATAGCTGCACAGTCAATCGGTGAACCAGGTACACAGCTTACACTACGTACGTTCCACGTGGGTGGTGTTGCGGGTTCATCTGCTATCGAATCTCAGTTAGCTGCAAGATTTGATGGTACTATACAGTTCGACGGTCTGCGTACTACACAGTACACCGATGCTGAAGGTGAAGAAGTAATCGTTGTTATAGGCCGTACAGGTGAAGTGCGTATAGTAGATGTAACAAACGATCGCCTGCTGATCACTAATAACATTCCTTACGGTTCTATTCTGAAAGTGTCTAACGGACAGAAAGTAAGCAAGGGTGATGTGATCTGTACATGGGATCCGTTCAACGCCGTTATCATCTCTGAAATCACAGGTAAAGTACAATTCGATAACGTTATCGAAGGTGTTACCTTCCGTGAAGAAGCTGATGAACAAACAGGCCACCGCGAAAAAGTGGTTATTGAAACCAAGGATAAAACAAAGATTCCTGGTATCATAGTAAAAGGCAAAGACGAAAAAGCATATAACCTTCCGGTTGGTTCTCACATAGTAGTGAGCGTTGACGATACTGTACATAACGGACAGGTACTTGTGAAAATACCACGTGTGATGGGCCGTAGCCGAGATATCACGGGTGGTCTGCCACGTGTAACAGAATTGTTTGAAGCACGTAACCCAAGTAACCCTGCTATCGTTGCTGAAATAGACGGTGTAGTGGCATTTGGTAATGTGAAACGTGGTAACCGCGAAATTATCGTTGAATCTCGTGAAGGACTGGTTAAGAAATATCTTGTTCCGCTTACCCGCCACATCATGGTGCAGGATGGTGACTTCGTGAAAGCAGGTACGCCGCTTTCTGATGGTGCTACCACACCGGGTGATATCCTTTCAATCAAGGGGCCATTCGCTGTTCAGGAATACCTGGTAAATGAAATACAGGAAGTATATCGTTTGCAGGGTGTGAAGATCAACGATAAGCACATTGAAGTGATAGTGCGCCAGATGATGCGTAAAGTAACCATCATTGATCCGGGAGATACGAAGTTCCTTGAAGATGATACAGTAGATAAATTTGACTTCCAGGTAGAAAATGACTGGATATACGATAAGAAAGTAGTGACTGAAGCCGGTGATTCTGAAAAGATGCACCCGGGCCAGATCGTTACCCTTCGTGAGATCCGTGAAGACAACAGCTTGCTGCGCCGCGCAGATAAAAAGCTGGTGGAATACCGCGATGCAAATCCTGCTACATCAGCTCCATTGTTGCTTGGTATTACTAAGGCATCACTGGGTACACATAGCTGGATCTCTGCAGCATCCTTCCAGGAAACAACCAAGGTATTGTCTCAAGCCTCTATAAATGGTAAGAGCGATGACTTGCTGGGTCTGAAAGAAAACGTTATCACAGGTAACCTGATACCAGCAGGTACCGGTATGCGCGACTTCGATGACATGGTAGTTGGTTCTAAAGAAGAATATGAACTGCTGATGGCTAATCGTGACGTACTTCAGTTTGACGAAGAAGAATAAATTGGAATTAGCTTTAAATAGTAAAGGCCACTCGAAAGAGTGGCCTTTTACGTTATGAATATGCAACGATAGTTTGTTGTTTTGTCTATTTGCCGGATGGTACAAAATCGAGTACCGCAGAGTTCATGCAATAACGTAGCCCGGTAGGTTTTGGCCCATCATTAAATACATGGCCTAAGTGAGCACCACAACGAGCGCATTTTATTTCTTCCCT